>JAYTCO010000318.1:0-1596 GCA_043736415.1 Ferruginibacter sp.
TTCTGATTCGTTGTGACATATATAAAGAACTTTAGAATTCCGTTTTTTAATTGGAGTGCAAAAGTAAGAGATGTATTTTAAATGACAAAGTTTTTTAAATGTTTTTTTCTTTAAAAGTTAAAATAGACTTCTTCGAAACCAATAAAAGTTCTTTGTTAGAATATTTTTATAAGTTGAAAATGATTTAAAAATTTTATTCTGCACTAACTGATCCTCCACTACTTACATTTTTTACTACAGAAGCTGCACCACCTTTATTTTACATTGCCGCCACTACTTGCATTTGCATTTATACCTACGCTTGCAAAAACTGTTATTTCGGCACCGCTGCTTGCAGATGCTGAAACATTTTCTGCCTGCAAAGCAATTAGATTAACCTTACTGCCACTACTTGACTGAGCAGTTAAATTTTTTGTACGACCAGTTAAAATAATATCCGCACCACTGCTGGCGTCTGTAAATATTACGGGTGCATCTACATTTACATTTATTAGAGAGCCGCTACTTGCCACAAAAGTTACTTTTTCAGTATTTGTAATAATTTCAGAAGTTCTTATTTCAGCAGATGCAGAAGTTGTAAGTTTTGTAATAGCGGGTATAATTAAATGAATATTTATTGTAGCATTTCTTAAATTATTAATTCCTTTTAGTTTGATGTTTAAATTGTTATCTGATACATTGGTTACAACAAAGGGCATTATGTTATCATCCGCTTCAATAATCAACGATGGTGTTAAACCGATTTTTAAATCAACTTTAATTGGGCCGGATACACTGACAGAACTAATCTCTGATACTTGCCGTGTTTCTCTAATCATATTTCCGCTTCCCCTCATTCCATTTTTGCAGGATACAACTGAAAGCGTAATTAAAAGAAAATATAAATATTTCATGTTGAACGTTTTAAAAGTAAAAATATGTAAACGAATCATTTTATTGCCTACCGTTTGTAAAAACTTTTAAACCTTCATTATTATCATTCTAATTTCAAATTTTGAGAGACTAAATATTTACATTTGCCGAAATGATGACAGATAAAATTTTAATACTTGATTTTGGCTCTCAATATACACAACTCATTGCCCGTGTAGTAAGGGAAGCAAATGTTTTTTGCGAAATAATTCCTTTCAATAAAAAGATAGAATTTGACGATACTATCAAAGGTGTTATTCTTTCGGGTTCTCCCTGCAGCGTTAATGAAGACGATGCACCCGAAGTTAATATTGCTGCCATTGCAGAAAAAGTACCGGTGCTTGGAATATGTTATGGTGCACAGCTAACAGCAAAAATGTATGGTGGTCTGGTTTCAAAAAGCAATAAACGGGAATATGGCAGAGCCAATTTAGAAATTACTCAACAAACATTGATTACTGAAGGAATTGAAAACAATTCTCATGTATGGATGAGCCACAGCGATACCGTGCAAACGCTACCTACAGGGTTTAAAGTTATTGGTAAAACAGATAATATTTCTATAGCGGCATTTGAAAACGAAGCAATAAATGAAAACAAAATAGTTGGTCTGCAGTTTCACCCCGAAGTATATCATTCTGCCGAAGGCAAAAAATTAATTGAAAACTTTTTGGTTAAGATCTG
>JAYTCO010000319.1:0-9217 GCA_043736415.1 Ferruginibacter sp.
GCAACTATTTGCAAATATAAGTTAGAAAATGATACTTTATTTGTGAGATAAAAAATAATTAATGAATAAAATTGATCAGCTAAAAGAATTTTTAAAAGCTACCCCAAAGGACAGTTTTTTACAACACGCTTTGGCGTTGGAATTTATAAAAGTGGGAGATGAGCAAGCCGCAAAATTACTTTTTGAAAATATTTTAGCCAACGAACCCGGTTACGTTGGTTCCTATTATCATTTTGGTAAATTGCTGGAAAGAATAGATAATATCCCTGGTGCTCTAAAGATGTATGAATCAGGAATGCAACAAGCCAAATTGGCCAAGGATAACCATAGCTACAACGAATTACAGGCTGCATTAGAAGACCTGGAAGAATAGTATTTTTTTAAGCTTATGGATTTACAAATAATTTGAATCATAGCAGAATTTTTTTATGTATTTAACCGTACGTCTGTTTTATTTTATGTTTGTAATTGCAGGGTGCAAAAACAATGATTCTGAAAAAAATGTAATTCAAAACATTTCCACTACAGGAAGCGATACAAAAAGCCAAAATGAATTTGCTACAATTAAAAAAATCCCTCTTCCTGAAGGATTTAAAAGGGTAGGCGTTGAAGAAAATTCTTTTGCAGAATGGCTGCAAAACATTCCTTTAAAAAAAGATAAAACTGTTTATCTATTTGATGGATCTCAAAAAACAAATCAACAGGCTCAATTTGCAGTATTAAATATTTCTGTAGGTAAGAAAAACCTGCAACAGTGTGCAGATGCAGTTATGCGCCTGCGTGCTGAATATTTATTTGCCTATGGCAGATTTCAAGAAATTCATTTTACAGACAACGATAATACTGCATATAATTTTACACCACCTTACGCAACAGCACATTTTAAAAAATATTTAGATGTTGTTTTTGGTATGTGTGGCTCCGCATCTCTTGCGAAGCAATTAAAAACTGTTCAAACGTTTTCTGATATTAGGGTCGGCGATGTGATAATAAGAGGTGGTTTTCCGGGGCATGCGGTTATTGTAATGGATGTTGCAGATAATACAACAGGCAAAAAAATATTTTTATTGGCTCAAAGCTATATGCCTGCACAGGATATTCATGTATTGGTAAATCCACGTAATAATGATTTATCTCCCTGGTATTTAATTGATGAAAATTTGGCAATATATACTCCTGAATATTTATTTAAAACAAGCGAGTTAAAAACCTGGTAATGGTAGAGAAAAATAAATCTATTATATGTGAGTATTAATTTTTTCGCTCTGTGTAAAAATATAAAGAATTACAAATGTTGATATAACTAAAAAAGCTATCAGCACATTTTTTAACAGATAAAGAATTTTCATACAGCTAAATTGGTTTTATAATTTATGAACAATACTGACTTTATAAACCACTAAAAGTTTAAACTTTTAAAAAACTTTTTCATCATCAAGTTTTTTTAATTTAGCAATCCTATATTTGCATTGGCAAGTCTTATACGACCAGCTCCTGTTGAACTCCCCCAGAACCGGAAGGTAGCAAGGGTAAATGGTTGAGCGGTGCGATGTAAGTAACTTGCCATTTTTTATTTTCCCCCATTCTACAGTTTTACAGAAAAATTTAAATCAATTTCCTGCTTAATAGTTGCCTATTACCATCAGAGGTCAAATTTGGGTAAAAGGATTTTAAATTCGATCGTCTAATATATTGTGTCTAACATCTTTCTTTCAAATAGTTTAAATTTCTAGCCAAGCTTTATATTTGTATTTATAAAACATATCTAGATTGATATTTTAAATCCTAAATTTTTTTCTTCATGAAATTTTTTATTGATACCGCAAATCTTGAACAAATAAAAGAAGCCAATGACCTTGGAATTTTAGATGGTGTAACAACCAACCCTTCGTTAATGGCGAAAGAAGGCATTAAAGGCACAGAAGCAGTGATGAAACATTATGTAGATATCTGCGAAATGGTAGAAGGTGATATAAGTGCAGAAGTGATTTCTACAGATTTTGATGGTATTGTTGCCGAGGGATTAAAACTTGCTGCACTGCATAAAAATATTGTAGTAAAAGTGCCAATGATTAAAGATGGTATTAAGGCGATTAAATATTTTACTGACAAAGGTATCAGGACAAACTGCACATTAATTTTTTCTGCCGGACAGGCAATATTGGCTGCAAAAGCAGGCGCAACCTACGTTTCTCCTTTTATTGGCAGAATTGATGATATGGGAGCAGATGGTGTGGAATTGATTTACCAAATACGTCGCATATTTGACATACAAGGTTATAAAACAGAAATACTTGCAGCTTCAATACGCAATGCCCTGCATATTATTAAATGTGCAGAAGCAGGTGCAGATGTTTGTACCTGTCCGCTGGATTCTATTTTGGGTTTATTAAAACATCCATTAACAGATAGTGGTCTTGCAAAATTTTTAGAAGACGCAAAGAAATTTGCTTAATTAAAATATTTATCCAAAAAAAACGCAATCATTTGATTGCGTTTTTTTATGAATTTTTCTTTCTTTTATTTTTAATCTCAGCTATAATTTCTTCCTGCGTTTTAAGCGGTGGGTCTTCCATCTTCTTAATGTAAATTTCAAATTCTTTAAATTTAGAATTGTCCTCCTTCAACATAACTTTAACCGTTACTTTTTCTTCCCCAAAATTAGCAGGGATATACAAATTGTTTCCAAAAAATTTTGCCTGTGGGCACGAAAATTGAATTTTATTACTGTCTAAAGGAAGGAATTTACCATTATTAAATTCTCCATCAACATTTATATAATTATGAGTGCCCTTTTTCAAACTGTCAGTATAAAGGTTAACGTAAATATATTCAACTTTTTGTGCTTTTACACCGGCCGTGCTGACTACAAATAATGAGAATAATAATTTTTTCAATGGTTTAATTTGAATTGCAAAGATGTAAACAAAGTTAATATTAGTGCGTTAAAGCGTTCATAAAAGATGGTTTATTTATTAAATTTACTTAAACAGAAAAATAATTTATTTTATTTTGTTGTTTCAGTGTTTCAACTCATATTTGCAACTCAATGAATACAGTTATAAACAATAAAGGATGGTGGTGGTACAATCAAAATTCGATTGTGCTATAGCCCTATTTATATAATTAAGTAACAGGCCCCGGCACAATGCCGGGGCTTTTTAATTTATACAATGAACAAAATAAAAATTACAACTACCTGTAAAAAAATACCTGCAGATCTTTACACGCCGGTAGGTATCTATCTGCGCATGCGTGACAAATTCAGGGATACCATTTTACTTGAAAGTACAGATTCTCATGCAGGAGAAAACAGCAGATCTATTATCGGTATTAATGCTGTGGGCGGTATTGAAATAGTAAATTTTGATAAAGCAGAATATAAATATCCCGGCAAAAAGCCTGAAGTAAAAGAGATAAAAATCAGATCAAATACAATTGAAATTCTTGGAGATTTTATAGAGAGTTTTGAAGCGGAATCACCCACAGAAAAAATTGCAGTAATAGCCCAAGGATTATTTGGTTACACAACTTATGATGCTGTTCAGTTTTTTGAAAATATAAATTTTGTTGCTACTAAAAAAGGTACAGCAACAGTAGATTCAAATGAAACTTCTATTGCTCTAATGCGTTACAGGATTTATCAATACATAATTATAATAGATCATTTTAAAGATGAAATTTTTCTTTGTGAGAATATTTTTGCCGGACTTGACAGTAAAATAGAAAGTGTAGAAAATATCCTCAAGAGTAAAGATGTGCCTGAATTTCCCTTTGATAAAATTGGTGAAGAAGTTAAGGATATGGAAGATGAAAGTTACCTGCAGATGGTACAAAAAGGAATTGAAGCCTGCAAACGTGGAGATGTATTTCAGATAGTTTTAAGCAGAACTTTCAAGCAGCATTTTACCGGAGATGAGTTTAATGTTTACCGACGTTTGCGCAGCATCAACCCGGGTCCTTACTTGTTTTATTTTGATTACGGTGATTACAGATTGATGGGTTCGAGCCCGGAAAGCCAGGTAATAATTGGCAATGGCAAAGCTACTGTTCATCCAATTGCGGGTACGTTTAGGCGGACAGGAAATGATGAGGCAGATAAAAAACTCGCTATAGATTTAGAAAACGATCCCAAAGAAAATGCAGAGCATATTATGCTTGTTGATCTTGCCCGAAATGATCTTAGCAGAATTTGCAGTAATGTTGAAGTAACGAAATTTAAGAATATCAATTTTTACTCTCATGTAATTCATATGGTAAGCGAGGTTCAAGGGAATGTTGAAATCGGAACCAATCCATTTAAAATTATGGCTGCAGTTTTTCCTGCAGGAACGTTAAGTGGTGCTCCAAAATTTAAAGCAATGGAGCTAATCGACAACATTGAAAATAATAGCAGGAGTTTTTATGGTGGGGCTATTGGTTACATAGGGTTTGATAAAAGTTGTAACCATGCAATAATGATACGCACTTTTTTGTGTAGAAATAACACGCTTACTTATCGTGCAGGTGCGGGTGTCGTAGCCAAAAGTATTCCACAGAAAGAACTTGAAGAGGTAGGGCATAAACTTGGTGCGTTAAAGAACGCAATTGAAACGGCAGTTACCAACTAAATGGTTTTAAAAGTAATTTAATTCAGCAAAATAAAATGTCTGGTTTTTAAAATTTTGCAGCAAAAAAATAAAAAATGAAAATACTGGTATTTGATAATTATGATTCTTTTACTTACAACCTAGTTCATCTTGTAGAAAAAATTACAGATATAAAACCGGAAGTTTTTCGCAATGATAAAATTTCGTTGGAAGACGTTGGCAAATACGATAAAATAATTTTATCTCCCGGCCCAGGTATACCTGAAGAAGCTGGTTTATTGTTACCACTTATTAAAATGTATGCCGCCAGCAAACCAATATTGGGCGTATGTTTAGGGCACCAGGCAATAGGACAAGCTTTTGGTGCGGACCTCATAAACCTTGATACAGTTTACCATGGTGTTGCCACAAAAATTATTCAGACAAAAAATAAATCTGCTTTGTTTAATGGTTTGGGGGATGAATTTGAAGCGGGGCGATATCATAGTTGGATTATAAATGCAGCAACAATTTCCGATGATTTTGAGGTAACTGCAGTTGATGAAAATGATTATATAATGGCTATGCAGCATAAAACGTACGATTTGCAGTCTGTACAGTTTCATCCTGAAAGTGTGCTTACGCCGGAAGGAGAAATAATTATGAGGAATTGGTTAAATGAACCGCAAAGCCGTAAAGTGTAATTAAAGTTTTTTTAAAAAAATTAAAAATGTAAATGCGTCTTATCGCCTTTGCGGTAGAAAAAATGAAAAAAATACTAAATAATCTTTTTGAATACAAAAGTCTTACTGCTGAGCAGGCAAGTGAAGTAATGACCAACATTGGCAAAGGCATATACACTGATGCAGAAATTGCATCTTTTATAACCGTTTTTTTAATGCGAACCATTACCATTGCCGAGTTGCAGGGCTTTAGAGATGCACTGATGGAAATGGCATTACCTGTAAAATTTGATGCTGATGTAATAGACATTGTTGGTACAGGTGGAGATGGAAAAAATACATTTAATATATCAACCCTAGCAAGTTTTGTGGTGGCAGGTACAGGAAATAAAATTGCAAAGCATGGTAACTATGCTTCTACTTCTGTTACCGGTTCATCAAATGTTATGGAGCAACTTGGTTATCGTTTTAAAAAAGAAAACGATTTATTGAGTAAAGAACTTGATGAAGCAAACATTACATTTTTACATGCACCCGTTTTTCATCCGGCATTAAAAGTTGTAAGTCACATACGCAAACAAATGGGCGTGCGAACTTTATTTAATATGATGGGACCACTTGTAAACCCTGCCAATCCACAGTTTCGGGTGCTTGGTGTGTACAATGCAGAACTCGCAAGAATGTATAATTATTTATTACAAAATGGAAATTCAAAGTTTTCAATTGTAAACAGTCTTGATGGGTATGATGAAATTAGTTTAACTGCAGATACTAAGGTAATTGATGAGAAAGGAGAAAAAATATATACTCCTTATTATCTCGGCAAAAGAATTGTTTCACCTCAAGATATTTCCGGCGGTAATTCACCGGATGATGCAGCTGCAATATTTACAAGCATATTAAAAGGTGAAGGAACATGGGCACAAAATGCGGTTGTACTTGCCAATGCTGCAATAGCACTGTATACAACCCAAAAATATGCTGATTATGAAACCTGTATGAATATGGCAGTTGAAAGTCTTGAGAGCGGTAAAGCATTTGCATCACTTAAAAAAATTATCGCTTAAAATGAATATTTTAGAAACAATAATTGAGTATAAAAAAACAGAAGTTGCTGAAAGAAAACTGCTCATGTCTGAAACAGAATTAAGAAATACCGAGAATTTTAGCCGTACCTGTTATTCTTTAATTGAAAAATTAAATCAAAATAATACGACCGGTATTATTGCGGAATTTAAAAGAAAATCGCCGAGTAAAGGTTTTATAAATGAACACGCTGATGTTGTAGAAATTACAACTGGTTATACAAATGCAGGAGCTGTTTGTTTGTCTGTATTGACTGATACAGATTTTTTTGGAGGAAGCACCAAAGATCTTATTGCAGCAAGAGCTAATCAAATCCCGATCTTACGAAAAGACTTTATAATTGATGAATATCAGATTATTGAAGCGAAAGCAATGGGCTCTGATGTAATTTTATTAATTGCTGCATGCCTTTCTGTTGATGAGGTTAAAAGACTTGCGGTATTTGCGGTATCGATTGGCTTAGAAGTTTTATTGGAACTGCATGATGAAAGTGAGCTTGAGCATATTTGTGATGAAACTATTTTAGTCGGTGTAAATAATCGTAATCTAAAAGATTTTAAAGTTGATGTAAATGCGTCTTTAGAAATGGCCAAAAAAATACCCGGCAATAAAATAAAGATTGCAGAAAGTGGAATTAGTGATCCGGCAATGATAAAAATATTTAAAGAAGCGGGATTTAAAGGGTTTTTAATTGGGGAAACTTTTATGAAAGAAACCAATCCTGCTGTGGCTTTTAATACCTTTGCAAAAAATATGAATCTATGATGAACATTAAAGTTTGTGGAATTACTTCCAAAAAACAATTACAGCAATTAGAAGGCCTAAACATTGCATATGCAGGGTTTATATTTCATGAAGGATCACCACGTTTTGCAGGTGAAAAGATGGCGGATGAGGATTTGATAGGAATGGATTTAGATATTAAAAAAGTGGGTGTTTTTGTAGATGCAGAGTATGAGGATATTATGGAAATGGTAGAAAAGTATGAGTTGGACATGGTGCAGTTACATGGGAATGAATCGCCTGAATTGTGCGCTGAACTCTCAGAAGATACCGAAGTAATAAAAGTTTTTAGTATTGGAAAAGATACCGTTTCTGTAGAAAAACTTATTGCTCCTTATGATAATGTTTGCGATTATTATTTATTTGATACTTCAGTAAAAGGCAGCAAAGGCGGTACAGGAGAAAAGTTTGACTGGAAGAAACTCGCTGGAGCAAAAATTGAAAAACCGTTTTTTTTAAGTGGTGGAATTGGTCCTGATGATGCTGCAATAATTAAAAAGTTTAAGCATCCTGATTTTTTTGGGATTGACGTAAATAGCAAATTTGAGAAAGAACCTGGTGTAAAAGATATGGGACAGGTTTTGGGTTTTATAAAGAATATGAAATAGCAAGCCCATCCTATCCTTCCCGAGGAGAAGGAAAAGAAGAAGAAAGTAGCGATGCATGGTTAATGCATTTTAAAATTTAAATTATGAAAAAGCACAAACAACAAATATTTTCTGAGCCCGATGAACATGGTTATTACGGCGAATTTGGTGGGGCATTTATTCCGGAAATGTTGCATGATAATATTGAAATTCTCCGCCAAAACTATTTAAAAATATCTGCTACAAAAAAGTTTAAAAAGGAGTTTCATAGTTTGCTAAAAGATTTTGCGGGACGACCAACGCCATTGTATTTTGCAGAAAATTTAAGCAAAGAATTTAATACAAACATTTATTTAAAAAGAGAAGATCTTTGCCATACCGGTGCACATAAAATAAACAATACAATTGGGCAAATTCTTGTTGCTATTGCACTTGGTAAAACAAGAATAATTGCTGAAACAGGCGCCGGCCAGCATGGTGTAGCAACTGCTACGGTTTGCGCATTAAAAGGGCTGGAGTGCATTGTTTACATGGGCGAAAAAGATATAGAACGCCAGGCACCCAATGTTGCTAGAATGAAAATGCTTGGTGCAAAAGTTATTCCTGCAACTAGCGGAAGCAAAACGCTGAAAGATGCTACCAACGAAGCTATCAGAGACTGGATTAATAACCCAACTGATACCCATTATATTATAGGAAGTGTTGTAGGCCCGCATCCATATCCTGATATGGTTGCAAAATTTCAAAGCGTTATAAGTAGTGAAATAAAAAAGCAGTTAAAAAAACAAACAGGCTCTGAATTACCCGATTATGTTATTGCATGTGTAGGCGGTGGAAGTAATGCTGCGGGTGCATTTTATCATTTTTTGGAAGATAAAAAAGTAAAAATTATTGCAGTAGAAGCTGCAGGTTGTGGTGTAAATAGCGGAATGAGTGCGGCAACAACAGCATTAGGAACAACGGGTATTTTACATGGCAGTAAGAGTTTATTAATGCAGACAGCAGATGGACAGGTTACAGAACCACACAGCATTTCAGCCGGATTGGATTATCCCGGGATTGGACCAATGCATGCAAACTTGTTTAAAACAAAGCGGGCTTCTTTTGTTAGCATTACAGACGATGATGCTTTAAAAGCAGCATTTCATATTTCTAAAACTGAAGGTATAATACCTGCATTGGAAACTGCCCATGCTTTTGCCGTTTTAAATGAAATGTCCTTTAAAGAGAATGATGTGGTGGTAATAAATTTAAGTGGGAGAGGGGATAAAGATTTGGATACCTACATGAAATATTTGTAGAACCACAAAGTCAATAAGTAAAAAAGTTTCACTAAGTTTTTACAGTTAATACTGTTTAATTATATCTGTGGTGAAAATTAAACGCACAAATAAATGAACAACAAACTCACCCAACTTTTTCAGCAAAATAATAAAAGCCTGCTAAACGTTTATTGTACTGCAGGTTATCCAAAACTTAGCAGCACCACAGAAGTTTTATTTGCCTTGCA
>JAYTCO010000320.1:0-1594 GCA_043736415.1 Ferruginibacter sp.
TGTACCTTTCTGGAGTTATTTCTGCCAGATATCTGACTCTACCACATCGTACGGATCTTACTCCGGTGCCGTGCCTAACGAAAAAATTACTTGGGGCAAACTTGATATTACAACTCCAAAATTTATTGTGGAAAGTGATGCGACAATTGTGGCGCCGTTAATGTTTGCATGGATATTGGGATGGTAGCATGAAGTATTGAGATGTTAGTATTGAGTATTGAGACAAAAGACACAAGATAAAAGACAAAAGATGAAAGACTCAACTTGAATCCAACCCGTAATTCGTAATTTTTAATTCGTAATTCACTAGTTTAAACTTCATCATTAAAAATTCATCATTAAAAACACTGCTTAGTGCGTTTGCGCCTTTGTGGTTAAACAAACAAAAATGGAAAAAGTAAAATTAACCGTTAACAACAACGGCTCTTTAAAAATAGATGGCGATTTTGAAATAGTAGACCGAAATGGAAATACATACGATCTTGGTGGTCGTACTGTTGTCGGTATTTGCCGCTGTGGATTATCTAAAAACAAACCTTTTTGCGATGGTGCACACAATGGGCATTTTGAGCACGAAGCAGTTGCATTTGCACTACCTCCTAAAAAATAATAACTTTATTAAAATTGTAAAGGAGTTTATGCTGAATGTATGTTCAGCATAAACTCCTTTTTTTGCTCTAAAATAAATACTGGTAAACTTCTTCCACCTTGCCGAGCGTTACCACTTCAATACCAAATTTTAGTTTACCCAAACTTTTTGTGTTGTACTTAGAAATAATGATTTTCTCAAAGCCAAGTTTTTCCGCTTCGGCAATGCGTTGTTCTATCCTATTTACTGCTCTTATTTCTCCGGATAAGCCAACTTCGCCTGCAAAACATATTTTTTGCGGCAGCGGCACATCTTCATAACTGCTCAATAAAGCGCAAACGATAGCCAAATCAATACTAGGGTCTTCTACTTTTATGCCACCGGCAATATTTATAAAAACATCTTTTACGCCAAAATGAAAGCCGCCACGCTTTTCCAACACGGCTAAAAGCAGTTGTAAACGCCTGAGGTCGAAGCCACTAACTGTTCTTTGCGGGGTTCCATAAACGCTTTGTGTAGCCAAAGCCTGGGTTTCTATCAATAACGGACGCATTCCTTCAATAGTAGCAGCAATGGCAATTCCACTTAATTCGTCTTCTTTTTGGGCAATTAAAATTTCTGAAGGGTTTAAAACCGGCTTCATCCCTTCTCCCGTCATTTCATAAATGCCCAATTCTGATGTGCTGCCGAACCTGTTTTTTAGGGTTCGTAAAATGCGATATGAATAATGTCTGTCGCCTTCAAATTGCAAAACAGTATCAACCATATGCTCCAAAATTTTTGGTCCTGCAATGGTTCCGTCTTTTGTAATATGCCCAATTAAAAAAACCGGTGTGTTGGTTTCTTTTGCATAGCGTTGCAATTCTGCAGCGCATTCTCTTATCTGCGAAATACTTCCCGGACCCGATTCTACAAACGGCGATTGCAATGTTTGAATAGAATCTACAATGACAAGTTCCGGTTGTAATTTTTTTATTTCTTTAAAAATTGTTTGCGTGTTTGTTT
>JAYTCO010000321.1:0-9206 GCA_043736415.1 Ferruginibacter sp.
TATTAATTCAATTCCTTTTTTTGTAGATACGCCGGTGATGTGTAATTGAGAATCTGTGTAATAAAGCAATGCAATATCTCTCGCAATCATAACTTCTTCCGCCATTGCGGGATTTCCGGGCAGCCCAAGTTGAGTACTCACAATACCTTCATTCATCATCCCTCCATCGCTGATACTTTTATCATCCGGCACCTGAATTATTACCACATTTTTTGCAGAAACATATTGCAATGCTTTTAATAAAACACCTGCTTGCTGTATTGATTTTCTGCCATCACTAAATGCAATTGCGCCATTGTTGTGCATATCATACATTTCTGTAAGCGCTAAGCCTTCTGCATTATTTGTTATAGAACCAATGGGGTGAATAGTTACAGGCAGCAATTTCGATCGCTCTATTAAAAATTCAATCTGAGCTTTGGAAGAAACGGTTGGAAGTGTATTAGGAATCAACATAACATCAGTAAAACCTCCTGCAGCTGCTGCGTTTGCACCGGTTTCCAGTGTTTCTCTGTGTTCATTACCGGGCTCAGAAAAATCTGCAAAAATATCCATCCACCCAATGCTAATGTGCAAATTATTTCCAGTAATTGTTTGGGAATTTTCCGATGAAATATCGTTTTCTATTGCTTTAATAATACCATCAACAACTAAAACATCTTTTACCTGCAGGTGAAAAGGAGAAGTTGGACAGATGATGGTTGCTTTCTTTATTAAGGCATTCATTTTTTTGAGATTGTGCAAATATCTATAAAAAACTGCAGACTATAAAACAACAAGTTGATTCATCTTCATTCAACAAAATAATCTGTACAAATCATTAGGAGGATTTTTTTAATAAATTCATATCGGGCTGTGCATATTTGTACACTTTAAAATAGATGGTGGTTTTTGTCTGATTAACGCCTTCAATTTTGCTGATGTTCTCCACAAAATTTACAAGGTGGTTATTATCTCTGCACATCACATCAACTTCTAAATCATAATCGCCGGATGTCATTGCCAAAAAACTTACCTCAGAAAGCTTGGATATTTTCAGCGCAACTTTTTCTTTAAATGTAGCTGGTCTTACAAAAACTGCAATGTGTGCGTAACAGTTAAATCCAACTTTATCCGGATTTACTCTGCCAATAATATTTATGGTGCCATCTTCCAGTAATTTATTCAGCCGGGTGCGAACAGTTCCAATACTTACCTTCAAAGTTTTCGCCATCACTGTTAAAGACATTCTACCATCTTTTTGCAGGCAGGATAAAATTTTAAAATCCAAATCATCCAACACTGGCGTTATATTTTCCATATTATACTCATGTTAATAAACGAGGTAATTAATGCAAATAAAATTTATTTTCTATAATAAAATACATTATTTTTATTTTTTAGTTTAATTATTACAAATAATATAGTAATTGTTTATGAAATATCCATCGATTCAAAATTATATTAATGGTCAATTTACAGCACCAAGCAATACAAATACTATAGATGTTATTTCTCCCATTGACGGTCAATTGCTTTCAAAAGTTCCTTTGTCATCAACATCCGATCTTGATGCCGCTGTAGCAGCTGCAAAAAAAGCTTTCCCGGCATGGAGTAAAACGCCCATCAAAGAAAGGGTACAGGTATTTTTTAAATACAAGACTTTACTGGAGAAAAATATTAAAGAACTGGCCGAATTGTGCAGTGAAGAAAATGGAAAAACATACGGAGAATCTGTTGCTGAAATTGAAAAATGTATTGAACTTACAGAATTTGCTACTTCACTACCGCAATTGGTTACCGGCGAAATACTGGAAGTAAGTAGGGGAGTTGAATGCAGAACGGAGCATGTTGCATTGGGCGTTGTAGCATCTATTGTACCATTTAATTTCCCAAGTATGGTACCTAATTGGACACTGCCAAACGCAATCGCATTGGGTAATTGTATGATTATGAAACCATCTGAAAAAGTACCTTTAAGCTGCGGCAGACTTGCTGAATTATTAAAAGAAGCTGGTTTGCCTGATGGCGTTTTTAATATTGTACATGGCGATGTTGACATTGTAAATGCTATTTGTGATCATCCCGATATTGAAGCAATCTCTTTTGTAGGTTCTACAAAAGTTGCTAAAATTGTTTACCAACGTGCAACATCAAATTACAAAAGATGTCTTGCTTTAGGCGGTGCAAAAAACCATTTGTTGGTTTTGCCCGATGCTATCCCTGGTATGACTGCACAAAATGTTGCGGCAAGTATGAGTGGCTGTGCAGGACAGCGTTGTATGGCTGCGAGTGCAATGATAGCCGTGGGTGAGGTTGATACTATTATTTACAAAATTTGTGAGGAAGCAAGAAAAATTATTCCAGGTAAAAACCTTGGGCCAGTTATTAACAAAGCATCGCAGGAAAAAATTGAACAATACATAACAGAAGCAGAATTGCAAGGAGCAAAAATTTTGGTTGATGGAAGAAATACTACCGTAACGGGAAAAGAAAATGGTACTTATGTTGGACCTACGGTTATTGATTTTGTAACGCCACAAATGAGTGTTGCTAAAGAAGAAATATTTGGACCGGTAATCTCCATCATGCGTGCTAAAACGGTGGATGAAGCATTGGCCATTGAAAATGCAAATCCATATGGAAATGCCGCAACTGTGTTTACACAAAATGGCGGAATGGCAAGGTATATTATTGATAGAGCAAGTGCGGGTATGATTGGCGTAAATGTTGGTGTGCCCGTTCCCCGTGAGCCTTTTAGCTTTGGTGGCTGGAATGAAAGTAAATTTGGGGTAGGTGATATTACAGGTAAAAGTTCTATTGGATTTTGGACAAAATTGAAAAAATCAACGATTAAATGGAATGCGGAGGCGGGGGTTAATTGGATGTCTTAGAACACGGATGACACTGATTAGACGGATGAAAAGGGATTTTATTACTTCGTAGGAATAACGTATTTTTTTGGGATGAAACATATATAATTAATAGAAAAAATTTATGGAAATGCTATTTGGAAGCGGGGTTTAATTGGATGAGTTAGAACACGGATGACACTGGTTTGACGGATGGTGCCGGATTATTACTGCTTCGCAGTAACTAAATACTTTTTACTACATGAAGCATGAACAAATAACTGAGAAAATTATACAGGCATTTTATAAGGTTTATAATACTTTAGGTTACGGTTTTTTGGAGAAAGTTTATGAAAATGCCATGTTTATCGAATTAACATCATTGGGTTTTAAAGTTGAAAAGCAGAAAAAGATATTGGTTTATTATCATGGTAGTATTGTTGGAGATTATAATGCGGACTTGATTGTAGAAGAGGTTGTAACAGTTGAACTAAAAGCTAGCGAATGTCTTGTGGAAGAAAATGAGTGTCAATTAATAAATTATTTAAAGGCTACAAACATAGAAGTAGGATTGCTTTTGAATTTTGGTAAAACGCCTCAGATCAAAAGAAAGATTTTTGATAATGATAAAAAACCAATATTAAGATAAGTATGGGAACACGGATAACACAGATTGGATGGATTTTCACTGATTTTTTAATTTTTTAATCCAAATCCTACGAAGTAGGATGTATCTGTTTACATCCGTTCAACCCGTACAATCCGTGTTCACAAATAAAATTATAAAAAATGGAAAAAGTACTTTCTGAAACCAATGAAATAATTGAAAGCAATTTAGACTACACTTTATTTTCGTGGAGTAAACAAAAAGGCATTGCACCCATTGCGGTAAAACATGCGGAAGGTGTTTACCTGTATGATTATGATGACAAGCGTTATATTGATTTTTCATCCGGATTAATGAATGTAAATATTGGGCATGGCGACCAAAGAATTACAGATGCAGTTGTAAAACAAATGCAGGAAGTATCGTATGTAACGCCAAGTTGTGTAACAAAAGTTCGGGGAGAGTTGGGTAAAAAATTAGCAGATATTTGTCCGGGTGATCTTAATAAATCCTTCTTTACATTGTGTGGTGCAACTTCCATTGAAAATGCATTAAAACTCGCAAGAACATATACTGGCAAACATAAAATATTAAGCCGATATCAATCTTACCACGGTGCATCATATGCAGCAATGGCAGCAAGTGGCGATCCACGGCGGCTTCCAGCAGATTCGCAACAGGCTCCTAATTTTATACATTTTGATTTACCCATAAAATACCGTTGGGAGTATGGCGAAGAAAATTTATTAAAGGAAGCTGTTAGTAGTTTAGAAAGACTCATTGCTTATGAAGGCGCTGGTAATATTGCCGCCATCGTTTTAGAAGGAGAATCCGGTTCGTCCGGCTGTTTAAAATACCCGGTTGGATACCTTAAAGAAGTTAGAAAAATCTGTGATAAAAATGTTATCCTTATTATTATAGATGAAGTTATGAGCGGCTTTGGTCGTACGGGTAAATGGTTCGGATTTCAGCATCATGATATGATACCGGATATGATTGCAATGGCCAAGGGATTGACTTGCGGTTATCTGCCGTTTGGCTGTTTACAGGTGAGTGATAAAATTGCTTCCAAATACGATGAAACCATGTTGCCACTCGGTCTTACGTACTCTGCACATCCGGTAAGTTGTGCTGCAGCTTTGGCAACATTAAAAATTTATGAAGACGATAATTTAATAGAAAATGCCGCGGCTATGGGGAAATACATGGAAGAAAAAGTCGAAGAAATGAAAGCTGTTCATCCAAGCATTGGCGATTTTAGAAATACCGGTTTATTGGGTTGTATTGAATTGGTGAAAAACAGAAATACCAAAGAACCAATGGCCCCTTTTAATGCAAAGCCCGATGAAATGTTAGTGATGAATAAAGTTGCTGCAAAAATAAAAGAGCTGGGCATGTACACTTTTGTTCGCTGGAATTATATTTTTGTTGCACCTCCGTTAATTGTTACAAAAGAACAAATTGATGAAGGTCTTGCAATAATAAGTGAAGCAATTAAAATTGCTGATGAGTATGTTGTCTGAGAATAATAAACATCAATGTTTCTAAGTTCAATTTGCCAAAATACATTTTCAAAAATAATATCCTGAAACAAATTTAATCATGACTGCATCTTCTTTAACCAACGAAGACCTTGCACCTGTTCCCATTTCAAAACGCACATGGAGTACAGGAAATTATGTAGCATTGTGGATCAGCATGAGTTTGTGTATTCCAACATATACCATGGCAAGTTCCATGATAAACCAGGGCATGAGTTGGTGGCAGGCAGTTTTGACAATCTTTATAGGCAATGTAATTGTATTGGTGCCGATGTTGTTAAATGGACATGCTGGCGCAAAGTATGGAATACCTTTTCCGGTATTGGCGAGAGCGAGCTTTGGTACAAAAGGCGCAAATATTCCGGCAATGTTGCGGGCAATTGTTGCATGCGGCTGGTTTGGTATTCAAACATGGATCGGTGGTGCATCACTTTATAATTTGCTGCGTGCATGGAATCCTTCTTTACAACCAATAAATAATTCCACCTTGTTGCCACAGTTAATTCCTGCAATATGTTTTTTAGTATTTTGGTTGTTAAATATGTTCATCGTTTACAAAGGTGTGGAGAGTATAAAAAAGTTGTTGGTATTTAAAGCATTCTTTTTACCCATTGCTGCAATCGCTTTATTTTGCTGGGCCATTGTTGCTGCAAATGGACTTGGACCAATCTTAAATCAACCTTCAAAATTTACAAACAACGCTGCATTTTTTTCTTTCTTTTTTCCTGCACTTACGGCTGTTGTTGGGTTTTGGGCAACTCTATCTTTAAATATACCCGACTTTACAAGATATGCAAAAAGCCAAAATGCACATATCAAAGGACAAGCAATAGGTTTAGCACCATCCATGACATTGTTTGCTTTTGTGGGGGTAGTTGTCACATCGGCCTCCGCAATTATCTATGGAAGTCCACAATGGGATCCAGTAGAACTTGCAGGAAAATCTGAAAGTAAACTGGTGGTAAGTTTTGCCATGATTGGAATTTTAATTTCTACGCTGGCAACAAATATTGCGGCAAATATTGTTAGCCCTGCAAACGATTTTTCTAATCTATCTCCATCAAAAATAAATTTTCGCACAGGCGGTTATATTACAGGAATTATTGGGCTGCTTATTTTTCCATGGAAATTAATGGCGGACCCCAACGGTTATATTTTTACCTGGTTAATTGCATATAGTGGTTTGCTTGGTCCTATTGGCGGCATTATGATAGTGGATTATTTCTTTATCAGAAAAAAGGAATTGTTGTTGGACGATTTGTATAGCCAGAGCGGATTGTATCAATATAAAAATGGATTTAACCTGGCTGCTATTTTGGCGCTATTAGTAGGAATTTTACCGAATTTACCCGGTTTTCTTTTACAAATTAAATTAATTGAACCAGATTTATTCCCACAGTGGGTTTCTCATCTATACAACTATGCATGGTTTATAGGTTTTTTTGTGAGTGGGGGTTTATATAGGGTGTTTATGAAACAATCTATACCATCTAAATAAACAATTTTAGCATGAGCATCTTAATTAAAAACGGAAATATCATCACTGCAACAGATAATTATGTTGCAGATATTTTTATTGAAGGTGAAATCATTTCTGCCATTGGCAAAAACCTACAAATAAAAGCGGATAAAGAAATTGATGCCAGGGGAAAATTGGTGATGCCGGGTGGTATTGATCCTCATGTACATTTGGATATGCCATTTATGGGTACATATTCTTCTGATAATTATGAAACCGGCACCCGTGCTGCTTTGTACGGAGGTACAACAATGGTCATTGATTTTATTTTGCAAAAACAAGGTAATTCATTACATGCTGCATTGGATGAATGGCGCAGCAGAAGTGATAATAATTGTGTAGGTGATTATAGCTTTCACATGGCAGTTACAGATTTTAATGACGAAACAAAAAAAGAAATTAAGGGTTTAATTGAAGAAGAAGGAATCGTTTCTTTTAAAACATTTATGGCTTACAAAGGAGCATTAATGATCGACGACAGCCAGATGATTGGTTTGATGGAAGAAGTAAAAAAACATGGCGGTATTATTAATGTACATGCAACCAACGGCGACATGATAGATTACCTTACCCAAAAGCACAGAGAAGATGGAAAACTTTCGCCGTTGTACCATTATTTATCACAGCCGGAAGTTACAGAAGCTGAGGCGAGTGAACGATTTGTAGAAATGGCAAATTATACCGGTTGTCCTGGTTACATTGTACACCTCACCTGCGAAGGAGCTTTAAATGCAGTGCGCAATGCAACCCGCAGAAATCAAAAAGTATTTGTAGAAACCTGCATTCAATATTTGCTTTTAGATGCGTCTTTATACGAAAACGATTTTGAAGGTGCAAAATGGGTAATGAGTCCGCCGCTGCGGGAAAAGAAAGACCAGGAAACTTTGTGGGCGGGCATAAACCAGGGGCTCGTGCAGGTTGTAGCCACGGATCATTGTCCTTTTAAATGGGAACAAAAACTGATGGGCAAAGATGATTTTTCAAAAATACCGAACGGTCATCCTGCAATTGAGAACAGGATGGAATTGTTATTTAGCGAAGGTGTAAATAAAGGCAGGATAAGTTTAAATAAATATGTTGAAGTAACGGCTACAAATCCTGCAAAAATATTTGGGATGTTTCCACGGAAAGGAACAATTGCGGTAGGCAGTGATGCAGATATTATTATTGTTGATCCAAATGAAAAACATACAATATCTGCAGCTACACACCACATGAATGTAGATTACAGCGGTTATGAAGGATGGGAAGTGACAGGAAAAGTGAAGACCGTTTTGCTGAGAGGCAAAGTGGCAATTGATAACAACGAATGCTTTTTAGAAAAAGGATATGGACAGTTTATTAAAAGAAAAAAAGTAAGTCAGAACATTTAAATTATTTTAATTTCTTTAAAAAGAATAGTCATCATTTCAAAGTAAAATTCAATGCCACGAATTATTAAATCAGGGTTAATTCAAATGAGTATTCCGAAAACGGAAGGGGAAGGAACGATTGAAGAAATTAAGGAAGCTATGTTTCAAAAACATGTTCCATTTATTGAAGAAGCGGGCGAAAAAGGTGTACAGATTCTTTGCTTTCAGGAAATTTTTAATACTCCTTATTTTTGTCCGGGACAAGATAGTAAATGGTACGCTTCAGCAGAAACAGTACCTGGTGTAACGACCGATCGCCTTGCTGTCTACGCAAAAAAATACAACATGGTAATCATCGTTCCTGTGTATGAAAAAGAATCGGCTGGCGTTCTCTACAACACTGCAGCAGTAATAGATGCAGACGGATCATATCTTGGCAAATACCGTAAAAATCATATACCACATACAGGAGGTTTTTGGGAAAAGTTTTTCTTTAAACCAGGTAACCTTGGGTATCCTGTCTTTCAAACTAAATATGCAAAAGTGGGCGTTTACATTTGTTACGATCGGCATTTTCCGGATGGTGCAAGATGTCTTGGATTGAATGGCGCAGAAATAGTTTACAATCCTTCTGCAACCACTGTTGGTCAATCCCAATATTTATGGAAACTTGAACAGCCTGCACATGCAGTAGCCAATGGTTATTTTATGGGTTGCATAAATAGGGTTGGTACCGAAGCGCCTTGGAACCTCGGAAAGTTTTATGGCAGTTCCTATTTTGTAAATCCGATGGGACAAATATTTGCAGAGGCATCAGAAAACAATGACGAATTATTAATTACAGATTTTGATCTTGATTTGATTGAGGAAGTAAGAAGTAAGTGGCAATTCTTTCGTGACAGAAGACCGGAAACTTATGGGGAAATTGTGAAGTTGTGAAGTTGTGAATTGTGAAATGTGAGTTGTCAGTTGTCTGTCGTCAATCGTCCCTTTCAATGCTTTTGTCAAAATAAAACAGTTCATAAATTATACTTAATAAATTTAAATGTCAATACAATCGAACAGGCTTTCTGCAGAGCAATATGCTAAAAACTTTTCTGATATTCATCCAGCTTTTGAAACTGCTGATGCAGCATTGGTAGAAGCAAACCGCTGTTTATTTTGTTATGATGCACCTTGTATGAAAAGCTGTCCTACAAGCATTGATGTGCCAAAATTTATAAGGCAGATTACAACAGAAAATTTAAAAGGAAGTGCGCATACTATTTTGGTTTCAAATATTATGGGTGCAGGTTGCAGCAAAGTTTGTCCGGTAGAAAAATTATGCGAAGGAGCTTGCGTGTTTAATTTTATGGA
>JAYTCO010000322.1:0-1590 GCA_043736415.1 Ferruginibacter sp.
ATAACAATATTTTAAATGCCTCAAAAACTTACTTACTGCAAGGCAATTCCTTTTATGAAAGAGAAGGATTTTGAAGTACATAAAAATTATCATGATAAACAGTATGGTTTTTCTATAGAAAATGATAACGAACTTTTTTGCAGACTTGTGTTGGAAATAAACCAGGCCGGCCTAAGCTGGACAATTATCTTGCACAAAGAAATAAACTTTAGAAAAGCCTACAGCAATTTTAATATAAAAAAAGTTGCAGCCTACAACGATGAAGATGTGTTGCGCCTCTTAAATGATGCAGGTATTATAAGAAACCGCTTAAAAGTGTTTGCAGCTATACATAATGCTACTGAAATTTTAAAGCTCCAAAAAGAAAATGGATCTTTTAAAAACTGGCTGGATAAGCATCAACATTTAACGAAAGCAGAATGGGTAAAACTGTTTAAAACTACATTTCGTTTTACCGGCGGCGAAATTGTAAATGAGTTTTTAATGAGTGCAGGATATTTAGCAAATGCACACGATGAGGATTGTCCTATCTATAAAAAAATATTGTTACAAAAAACTGTATGAAAAAAGGTATAAAAAAAATTGTTGTTATTGGTCCTGAAAGTACGGGTAAAAGTTCTTTGTGTAAGGAACTTGCCGAAAATTATAAAACGATTTGGGTAAAAGAATTTGCCAGAGAATACCTGGAAAAAAATGGGAAGGATTATGCTTTTGAAGATTTGTATAAGATTGCATTGGGGCAACTTGAAGAAATAAAAAATGCAGTTGTAAAAGTTGGTATTGAACAAGGAGAAAATACACAAAATTTACTTTTTATTGATACAGACCTACACGTGATTAAAATATGGAATGAGTTTGTTTTTAATAAATGTGATAACAGAATATTGACCGAAATAACAAAACAACAATACGATTTATACCTGCTTTGCGATGTTGATCTGCCTTGGGTAAATGATAACCTGAGAGAGTATCCGGATTTAAAAGTGAGGCAAAAACTTTTCCATTATTACAAAGAAGAAATGACTGCACAAAAAACTCCATGGAAAATTATAAGTGGAAATTATGATGAACGAACTGAAGCAGCAATTAAATTTATTGACTTACATCTGAAATAAATTACATTTATTATTTCTTTCTATTTTCAAAGAAATGATTACAATTAATTAAAATGATTACTCCCTAAATGTCTTCAACTGATTACCAAAATTACAGCAAAGAGCAATTGCTGGCTTTAATACAAACTACTGATGCAAAAAAGCATTATGGTTTGGTG
This sequence comes from Ferruginibacter sp., assembly GCA_043736415.1. Classification (GTDB taxonomy): domain Bacteria; phylum Bacteroidota; class Bacteroidia; order Chitinophagales; family Chitinophagaceae; genus Ferruginibacter. The sequence goes on from JAYTCO010000322.1 coordinate 1,274, forward strand.
TGGGAAGAAGATAAAGTGCCAGAAAAAGTAGTACAGGATTGTTTAGAAAAAACAGCCATTTTAAAAGAAGTAAAGAAAAGAAATATTAATGCAGATGTAAATCTTCCGGAAAATATATTGGTTGAAGGAGATAATTATCATGCATTAAAAGTGCTTGCTGAAACGCACAAAGCGACCGTAGATCTGATATACATTGATCCACCTTATAATACAGGCAAAAAAGAAGATTTTATGTACAACGACAAATATGTTGACATAGATGACAGTTACCGCCACAGCAAATGGCTCTCCTTCATGCATAAAAGATTAACGCTTGC
>JAYTCO010000323.1:0-3918 GCA_043736415.1 Ferruginibacter sp.
TTGCTCTCCAGCAGAGCTTGCTTCCTCTTAAAGTAGACGGACACAATTAAAGAATTTTAAACCAGAAATCCACCAACTATTTTTCAGTACATTACCTTATAAAACCTGTTTTGCTTTCAGCTCCAGGTATTTATTTATCGTATTTAGAGTCAATTTATCGGGGGAACTTATAACTGATAAAATACCGTACTTGAGAAGTTCTTTTACTACAAGCCGTTTTTCAAACGTAAGTTTATCCGCTATGGTTTTTACATAAATATCTTCTACATTATTTGCATGGGCAACAGATAATTTTGTTAACTCTGTATTTTCGAAAAATACCACTAACAGTAAATGATGTTTTGCAATAGAGCGCAGGTAACTGATTTGTCTTTTCAGTCCGTTTAAGGATTCAAAATTTGTAAAGAGTACAAGCAGACTTCGTTGTTTTATTTTATTACGAATCTGCATATATAGCATTTCATAATCGCTTTCTAAAAAGGCTGTGTTTTCCTTGTATAAAACCTGCATTATTTTTTCTCTCTGTATAGGTTTTCTGTCTGCAGCAATTACGCTGCCCATTTTATTTGAAAAACTGATAAGCCCAATTTTATCCTGCTTTTGCAGACAAATATTGGTAAGTGCAAGCGTGGTATTAATTGCATAATCTAACAGACTTAGCCCATAAAAAGGCATTTTCATCAGCCTTCCTTTATCAATAATACAGTAAACCTGCTGCGATTTTTCATCAGTATAATTATTAACCATCAGCGTGCCTTTGCGGGCAGTGGCTTTCCAGTTAATGGTTCTTATATCATCTCCACCTACATAATCTTTTATTTGCTCAAACTCCACACTCTGCCCTATTTTACGCAAGCGTTTGCTGCCATATTCATTTGTAACAGCCTGCGCAATCAGTTGGTATTTACCAAGATTAATAAAGGATGGATAAACTTTTACGGTTTCAGATGCTTTTGTAATTTCTCTTTTTTGCAAAAATCCCAATCGTGACTTAAAATAAATAATGATGTTCCCAAACTCATAATTTCCTCGTTCAAATGGGGTAATGGTATATTTTATTTCAATCGTTTTTTTTGCTTTCAGATTTTTAAAGATTTTCATGTTTCTTTCCTGCAACTGCAGCGGTACCTCATCTATGATCTGTATTTGAAGCATAAAAGGCATTTGGTTTGTAATAAGAATACTTACTTTATTTATTTCCCCATTACTTAATCTATCTGCCACCATTCTTTGTGCAAATGGGGGTTTAAACACAATAAATAAAAAGACATAATCTACCAGAAATAATAAACAGGAAAATAAAAAAAGCATATTTACAATCCCATATAATGCAGTAAAAAAAAATGAAAAAATATATGCAACTACACAGCTTCCCATAAGCACATAAAATCTTTGAGTTACAAATAAATCACCAATATATTTTTTCCCTTTACGCATTTACCTTGGAATTTCTATTGATTTTAAAATATTATCAATTAATTCATCAGCAGAAATACCTTCCATTTCTTTTTCGGGAGTCAGCATTATGCGGTGGCGCAAAACATGCGGTGCCATTTTCTGTATATCTTCCGGAATAACAAAATCTCTTCCACTAATTGCTGCCGTTGCTTTTGCAGATTTTAACATAGCAAGAGATGCCCTTGTAGAAGCTCCTAAATAAAGAGAAGAATTACTTCGGGTTTCGTGTACAATGGTTGCTATGTATTCAATCAGTTTAGCATCAATATTTATGTTTTGTACAACTTCCCTGTACTTAGCAACTTCGCTTGCTGATAAAACTTTATTGGCAAATTGCAACAGTTGGTTTTGTGTTTTACCCTGTTGTTGTGTGAGTATTAAAATTTCTTCTGCAAGGGTTGGATAACCAATATTTATTTTAAACACAAACCTGTCCAGTTGAGCCTCGGGCAATCTGTATGTGCCTTCCTGCTCTATTGGGTTTTGTGTGGCTAAAACAATAAATGGATATTGCATGGCATGAGTCATTCCATCAACGGTTACCTGTCTTTCTTCCATTACTTCAAAAAGTGCAGATTGTGTTTTTGCTGGAGAACGGTTTATCTCATCTATTAAAACAATATTACTGAAAATTGGGCCTGGCTTAAAATAAAACACACCTTCTTTTGGGTTAAATACCGATGTGCCAACTACATCTCCCGGCATAAGATCAGGCGTAAACTGCAGGCGGGAGAAATTTACATCAATGATCCTGGCAAGTAATTTTGAAGCAAGCGTTTTTGCTACACCCGGTACACCTTCGAGCAGCAAATGCCCATCGCACAAAAGACCTGTAAGCAACAGATCTACCACTTGCTCCTGCCCTACTATTACTTTGGCAATTTCTGTTCTTATATCCTGTAACTTTCTGTTTAACTCTGTAACAGGGCTACTTTCCTGAAAAAAATTATCTTCCATTATTATTAATTTTAAAAAACTTTTCGGTTAACCCATTTAGTTTAAGTAACTGCGCATCAGTTACCTTTTCACTTTTTTGTATTGCTTTTATAACACTCACCAACTCATTTATTACATCAGGTTCAACGGCACTTTTTCTACTTAATATATCTGCATAGCCAACATCATTTATATTGATACTGATAAATAATTTTGTGCGTATGTACTCGTTTAAATAAGTAATTATTTTTTCGGCAATTATTTTGTTGTCTTTTTTATTGAAGTATAAACCGGCAATAGCTTCAGCAAATGCAATACTTGTGTTGTCCGTTCTTTTAACTACAGGCACAACACGTTGCCTGCGTTTGCTGTTAAAAAACATATACAACAACAGCAAACCTAAAGCTATAAAAAATGCTTTGGCCAATGGTGGGTACTTCATTAAGGTACTGAGGGTGGAATTGCTGCTATTGCTGTTGGGTGAAAAGTTTTTATTACTGTAATAATTATCCCAATAAATATTTTCAGGCTTTTCCGGCATCATCTGTAAAATTTCCTGCAGGTATAAATAATTATTTTTAGTCAGTAAAAAATAATTACTTAAAGCCCGTGGCTCGCTGTGAAAATATATTCTTCCTTTACCCCACATAAATACAAAAAAATTTGCCTTGCCCTCTTCATTGTAACCAATAATTCTTGCATAAGAACCATTAATTTCTGAGAAATAATTTTTAAATGGGAGATAATAATAACTGTATTTCTCATTATATAATGAAAGATTATCTGTAAAACGAACTGATGTATTTTTTAACGAGGCTATATTATTTTCAGGGTAAAATGAAGACTTGTTTTGTTTACAGAATAATTTATTCAGCATTATTGTATCGTAGTATGCTGCAGAAATAAATGCTGTATTTCCTTTGTAAATAAATGCCATTAACGATTCAGCATCTCTGTCAGTAACATAATAATTTCTGCTGATGTTGATGTACAAAGATGTGGTATCATAATCCCAGCCGTAATTATCCGCAAATGACTTTTTATTTATTTCTAAATTTTCTTTTGCAAATTTTTTCTTTAAAATATTATACGCCACAGATGTGCCAAACGGCCTCGAATCTCTGTAAGAAAAACTTTCTCTGAGATCGGGCTTATTTTTATTTTGCGGCTGGCATGCGTTTAAACAGACCAAAATGAGTAAACAGATAATATTTAAAATGCTTTTTTTCAACCTATATTTTATTTAAAAAATTGTTGAATTTGTTTTCTATAGCATCAAAAACGGTTTTTTCAATTTCTACATTACCGTACCATACATACTCATAATAAAGTGCAAGAGAAGCAAAATCATTTCTCATGGCAACTGGCAATTCATTTACATAAGCACTGTTGGTTTTATCAACGGCATATTTTATTATTTCCTTTTCATTAAGTTTTTGCAAGGTTTTTAAAAATAAAAAACGCATTGCAAAACGCCAGTTTCCATCATCATATGCTTTCCTTAAAAGCTTCTCATAATCATTA
>JAYTCO010000324.1:0-3914 GCA_043736415.1 Ferruginibacter sp.
TAAAGTAGTACCACGGCTTGTATCTGTAACCAAATCGCAGTCTGCTTTAATAGCTGCTGTGCTTGCAGGTAAGTCTGTTCTTTTAAATTGAAAACCAAAATTGGGTGGCGCAGGGTTCAAAGTCATATCGGCCATTATGCCTGTATGCAAACCATTTCCCGAAATTGTTGTGGCAGCTGTAAGCGTATGTTGCTTATTCTCATTAAATAATATATCCATGCGGGTGGTTTTCCGTTTGCGGCAAAGATATTTTAAATTTTATACCAAAGCATAGTTAAATGATAACAGAAAGTAACATGAATTAGAGATGTTTATTGTTAGATTGCAATCATAAAATTATGTTGAAGTAGAAGTTAAGGAAAATTTAGTTTAACAAGAAATGGGTGCAATTTTACAAAAATCGTCTACTTAGCTTTATTGATTTTATTTATGAAATCAATGGCTTCAACAGGCATGCCCATAGGGGATAAATAAAGAAGTTTGTTATTTTTTTTATTAAAAGTCAATAACATAAAGTGATAAGATTTCTTTTTATTTTTAATTATAAACATAATAGAATTTTCTATTTCTGAAATTTCTTCTGCATTACTATCCTTTCTCCAGTTGCTATTTAATGTTGCTGATTGGTAGTAGGGGATAATTTTTAAATACTTTGGTGGAAAAAATTTAATGTACGAATGTAACGTGGCTAAAAACATTTGTTGTAATGTAAATATCGCTTGTGGGGAAAAAAATGAATTCGAATCTGCTACATTGAATTTTTTATTTATTTCATCAATATCCAGGTACGGCTGTAAAAGTTTTTCATATACTCCAAGTGTATTAGTTGTTGAATCTACAGCCAATACAGGATTATTTTTAAAGACTTTTACTAACTGATTATAAGTTTTTTTGTTTTGCTTAAAATTTTGTGATGCTTGCCCGAACACAGTTATTGTCAAGCAAAAAATAGGAATTAGGGTACAGAGAATGAAGTATTTTGCTACTTTTTTAATAAAGTATTATTTAAAAGAATTATTGTAAATTATTGACATTCTCCATTTGATATACTTGCTATATTAAAATGGTTTTTATTGGAAACAATATTTGCAACTTGGGGAACTAATACCTAATACTCATTGTGTTTTAAATTTTCGTAAGAAATTAATTTGTTAATTTTTTCAGTCGCATAGAAAATTAAAAATTTTGAAAGCGTGCTAAATCTGTTATTTTTCCTCTTTTTCTTTCTATTTCATCCCAATCTTTATAAGGTAATTTATATTTAGAGTCAGTAAAAAAACTTTTAATTCTCCAAAAGGCAAGTGGGTTTTTAGTGAACAATCTATAAAGAGTAGTATCAATTTTTTCTTTCTTTTTAAATTCTACGTGCCACCTGTTCATCATAGGAATATCTCTTCCTTTTGATTCTTCAATAAAAGTAAATTCTCCTGTGGCATTAGAATATTTAAAATGATTTGAATCTCCAAACAACGAAAATACTTCGTGAATTGGTGAGATATTAGATAAGATAATAACTACAAAAAAAATGACAAAATAAACGATTGTTTTTCTTTTTTTTAATTGCGTGGTTTTCATTGTTTAAAAATCCTGCCAGTTATTAGAGTTTTGAAGTTCATACTTTCTTTTTGCTTTTATTTCTGTCCAACTTTTATATGGTAGATTATATTTAGGATCGGTGAAATATTTATTTATACGCCAAAATGCTAATGGATTTTTTGAAAATAATCTATAAATAACGCTATCTCCCTTTTCAATTTTTAAATGTTTTAATTTTCGTTTTAACATTGCTGTATCTCTGCCTTTAAATTCAACGAAAGTAAATTCACCATTGTAATTTGAATATCTAAAATGATCGTTATCACCAAAGAGAGAAAATACATCATGAACAGGTGAAATATTGGATAGTATAACTACTACCAAAAAAATTATAGAATAGATTATTCTTTTTCTCCTTTTTAATTGCATGGGCCATGGCTATCAGGTGATGAAAAAAGACCTATTTGAATATTGTTTTGTTCAGGATCATTATGTGTTTTTTTATATTGGAGCGTTTGGTATAAACCTACAGGCGTTTTACCAAAAAAGGCTCCTGTGGTTGTGTAGGTATATGGAACGGCTAAAGGATTTGGGCGAATAGTATTAAAGTTGTCTAAAGCAAAGTAAGCGCAATTGTAGTCGTTTATATCATAAGATGATGAGGCATTTGTTTGCCCTGCCGAAAAAGATGCAAGGAAATTTGCCTCCGTTACATTCATTTGAATACTGGCATTGTATTCATGATTTTCATCGTCAACAATCTTACTTGATACCGGAATACCCAACAAAGGAACCGTGCCATTTCTTGGATAAAATCCGAAGGATTGTGTTACGGAATTCGCACCATTGGTTTTGGTAAATGTCATAAATACATGACCAGGATCAGTCATTGTATTTATTTTATACGGATCATCGTTTACAGGAATATCAGCACATAATTTTATGGTGTAAGTTGCACCGGCAGAACTAACGAGGCCAAAACAATTTTTGTATTTCTGTAAATCGATTGAAGGGCCACTGTTGTATTCAATAGTTTCAGTTTCCGCTTCACCAACGTAAATTTCTACTATAGGTTCTTGAAAAGCCCCATCATTTGGATTTCCTGTTTCTTCGCCAATTGGTTCTATATACTCTAAAGTAGTACTTCCATTAACTTGTGGTAGATTCCAATTTGGGTCTCCTACATTTAGCATGCTAATAAATACATGTAATTGGTTATTATACAATATTGAGGCCGGTACACGAATACGTCTAGAACTAGTTGTATTTAGGACATTACCAGAAACTAATACTCCATTTTTATAAACATCATAAGAACCATCATACTGGTTGTTTTCAATGTTTGCAACACAAACTCTTGCCTTGTCAAAAGATGTAGTTGTAATTTTTGAAGATATACTATTACCTTCTTGTTGAAAATAATTTCCGGCAAAACTATTGCCCACTACCCTTAAATAAATAACCTTGTCTTCTAACTTATTACTTCCTATTAATGGTATCTGAATTATTTGAGTTTTGCCAAGTTTTTTATACTCCTTTAGTTTTGCCCAGTCTAATTTTTTTAAATCTTCTTCAGTCATTTGAGTTTTAAGAAACTTTTTCGCCTCTGTTTCAATTATACTTTTGGGCTCTATAATTTCTGTTTTCTTGCAACTCATAAAAATGGATAAAGAAATAACGAAGGCTAATAACTTAGCAATAGGCTGTGTCATATTTAATTAATTTTTGTAAAAGTAGACCGCACACATTTTACAAAAAATGTCAAAAGACAAAAAATTAAAACTGAGCTCTGATTTTACTTAAGCGGTGTTTATCTATGTCGAGATAAGAGGCGATATGTTGTACTAATGCTCGCTGAGCAATTTCGGGGTGGTGTTTTAACAAGAAGGCATACCTATCTTTTGCTTTTTTGTTTCTAATCCCTAATAATCTTTCCTCAGAAAGTACATAATATCTCTCTGTCAATTTTCTACCAATTATATTAAATTCAGGAAAAAGTTTGTAGGCTTCTTGTAACTCTTGGTAAGTAATGTAAAGTAGAATGGATTGCTCTTGTGCTTCTATAAATTCCTCACTTGGGCTTCTTTCATAAAAACTTTTTACTGAAATACATACATCACCTTCTTTCATAAACCAAACTGAAGTATCAATGCCATCTTCTGTAATATAATAAGACCTTAAAAAACCTTTCACAATAAAGGAAATCTTATCATTTACCTCACCATTTCGTAAATAAACCTCCTTTCTTTTGAGGTGAATTTCCTTTAAGTGCTTGTTTAGATAATCTTTTAAACCATCAGATAAAGGATAAATGTTTGATAGAAATTGAAAAATAAAATCATTCATATTAAATAGTTAAGAAACTTATGCCTCAAATT
>JAYTCO010000325.1:0-22479 GCA_043736415.1 Ferruginibacter sp.
TTACCAAAACGCATACAATATATTTACCTGCAGCAGGTGCAGTGCCGGAGATAAAACCTGTCGATGTGTTTATAACTCCTAAAGGCCCAAGCGGCTGAACCCCTGAATATGGTGTGGAATAAGGTACAAACTCATAAGGCGGCGGTGCTGGGTTTGCAAAACCTGAGTTCATTGCAGCACCTCCATTGTAAGCACTTGCGGTTGAATATACCAGCGAATCTCCATCAGCATCTGTTGCACTAAAATCGAGTATAAATTTGTTTGCCTGGCAAATAACTGAAATACCTGTTTGAAATTGAGGACTGCTATTATTCCCCATTTGTAAATTTTGTGTTCCTGGAATAGAGCCAACATAAGTTGAACCGACACCAGGTGCATTGCCAACATTTGCTATGTTAGCCACCCTGCAACAAGTTTGATAAGTAACTGTGTACCCTTGAGTATTATTTGGTAATTCTACGTCAAATGTATAACTGCCCACGCTGTAATTAAATAAAGGAGGATTTGTTAAACAAGCCGGAGATGAAACAATTCCTACAGAATTTTCTGAATCCCGCTGTTGATTTCTAATTCCTCCAATAAGTGCATTATTACTATTATCAAAAATTGCGATTGGTGCAAATTCAGGCATAGAGGCACAAGGAGGCGGGCAATTATTATCTCTAAAAAGTCTTAAAGTAATTCTATAAATTTTTGTTGATGGGCTTGCACCAGGACTTACGTAACTATAAATAATTTCGCCCCCCGTAACATGGGCTGCAAAAACAGGGAAAAAACTGCCTATTAAAAATATGATGGATAGAAGTTTTTTCATGTTACGGATAGTATACTAAATTAAGCATTTATGCTTTATTGCCAATCCCTGGCTTTAATTCGAATGTAAAAATTCTTCCATAAAGATATTTACCAAATCAGGTTCTTCTTTCATGCCCATGTGACCGGAATTACGTAATATATGTACATACGCCATTTTTGGCAGATGTGATTGTTGTAAGCTGTGTTCAAATGATATTGCCTTATCATGCTCACCTATAATAAAGAGTATTGGATGCCTAAAATTTTTTAAAATAGAAGTTGTATCGGGTCGTGCAATCATTGCTTTGTATTGCTGAATCAATACTTCGGGAGCAAAAGAATTTCCCTTCTCGATAAGGGTTTTTATATCATCTATACTTTTCTCGGGTTTGTAAAAAAGATTTGGAATTGTTGTTTTTAAAAAAGCCGCAGTTCCATTTTGTTCTATAAATGAAATGGCTTTTTTTCGGGTCGCAATTTTAGCTTCATCATCTGCATATGCACTGCTGTGTAATAAGCCAAACCCATTTAATGTTTCTGCATACTTATCAGCGTAGGCAAGGGTTATATATCCGCCCATACTATGACCGATAAGTGTGAAACTGTTTATTTTTTCTTCGTTAATAATAGCTTTTAAAATTGCTGCATAATCTGTTAGCTCTACATTTTCTTTTTTAAGCATTTCAGATTTACCGATGCCCGGTAAATCAGGAACAATTACCAGGTAATTTTCTTTCAAGTAATTTACTTGTGCATCAAAAATGCTGCTGTCTTCTGCAAAACCATGCAGTAACATTACAGGTTTGCCACTGCCATAAATGCTGTAATGGAAATTGGTATTTTGGTAAGAAATATTTTTGTGTAGCATTCTTTTAATTTATGTATTCTGCAATTCAGTTCTTTTTTGTTTTGTTTGAATTGAAGAGGCTGCTCTCCAGATCATGAGTACAATTAATGGTAAAAGTGCATTGTTCATTTTTTGGGCCAGAAAGAACCAGGAACATAAAAGAAGCACAAGAAAAATGCATAAAAGCAATGAATATGTTTTTACGCTTTTGTAGCTTTTATGTATAAAAAACGCATGGACAATATGTATTGGCCATGCCCATAAAAGATTGTAATTATTTTTTGTCATTATGTGGGCTGTCCCAAACCACATAACGACCAATATTACACCAAGTAAACCAACGGAAAAAAATAGAAAGCTATCCAATATTTTCAAAATATTTAGTGTAGTTGTATTTTTAAAGAGTCTTAATAAAACAAACAGCAATAACACAGAAGCAAACAAGACTAATGGTGTGAAAAATGATTTTTTATTATTGGTTTCACCTAATACATAAAGGTTTTTAGAAGAAGAAACGATTGCCGTATTTTTTGTTGAATCCAATGCCTTCATTAAGTTTTCAGGTAAAAATTGTTGTTGTGGAATAGTCATCACAGCATCGGTAGGTGCACCTAATAAAATATCAATTCCAAATTTGCTCCATAACATATTATTGCCATCAAGGTATTGGTGTATAGCATTGCGAAAAGTATATGTGGTGGGCATTACAGCAGGTAACAAAGGTTTGGGCTGATGGTATTTTACCAGGATATCTCTTAACCTTGTTGTACAATTATCAAAAAAGAAATCGTACATATAAAACTTATTTTCTTCTTTTATATTTTCGATAAGTGCACGGTGGATTATTATTTTTTCTGCTGCAGAAAAATTTAAATCCTGTTCTTTAATGCCTCTGTTTTCAGTGATGTAGCCAAACTTAAAATCCTGAAATTCTTCTATGTTTACGTAATACTTTAACTGCCCACGTACAAATTTTAAATAGAAGCCAGGGTCATCAAAATTAAAAGTGCCAAAGTTGTAAACATGGTCCGTTACGCTGTTGCTGTCAATAACTCTTAAAGCGCTGTGACCAAAAGTTGAATACAATTCTTCGCCGGGTGTGCAGGTTAGTAAAGAGATTTTTATGCGGGAACTATCCTGCCCAGCAGCACTGCTTATTTGTAAAAAAGTTGTTAGGCTGATAAATAAAAAGCGAAGAAATATATTTTTCACAATTGTTGTTTAAATCTTTATTGCATTATGAATTTCAATCTCACGATCTATTGCACAATAAAAGATCAATAAAGGTATGCCGTACAAGTGAGTGACACAACGATGATGACCATAGCTGTGTTTTAGCCTGGACAAAAGCAACACTTTTGGCCAAATGTTTTTTGTTTTTTCTCTTCCATAAGAAAGGTACATGCAGCTACTCTCAAAAATTTAACAAAATTCAGAAACCTATTTCCCCCTGCAGGAGACCGAGGAGGCTTTTTACCTGCTGTAATTGGGAGCTTCTTTAGTTATGGCAATATCATGTGCATGGCTTTCTCTCATACCGGCATTCGTAATTTTTACAAACTGCCCGTTTACCTGCAAAGCCTTTATATCTGCAGCTCCGCAATAACCCATGCCGGCTTTTAATCCGCCGGTGTATTGGTGAACCACTTCCTGCAAACTACCTTTAAAAGGTACACGACCTTCGATGCCTTCGGGTACGAATTTTTTAATATCATCTTCTACATCCTGAAAATATCGATCGCTGCTTCCCTGCGCCATTGCACCAAGCGAACCCATACCCCGGTATTGTTTAAACTTGCGCCCTTCATAAATAATTGTTTCGCCTGGGCTTTCTTCTGTGCCGGCAAAAACATTACCCATCATAACACAAGTAGCTCCTGCAGCAATTGCTTTTACCATATCGCCAGTGTACCGAATTCCACCATCGCTGATGATACCAATATTTTTATTTTTAAGAACGGATGCTGCTTCTAAAACCGCTGTAATTTGCGGTACACCTGTGCCTGCAACAATACGTGTAGTGCAAATTGAACCCGGACCAATACCAACTTTTACTGCATCTGCACCCGCATCTGCCAAAGCTTTTGCACCCGCAGCAGTTGCAATATTGCCCGCAATTACATCCATGTGTTTGTAAGATTTTTTAATGGCCTTCAGCATATCTATTACACCTTTTGTGTGGCCGTGTGCACTGTCCAAACAAATTACATCTACACCTTCTTTGTACAAGGCTTCTACCCGCAACATGGTATCTGAAGTAATACCTACGCCTGCGCCTACGAGCAATCTGCCAAAGGAATCTTTAATGGAATTGGGGTAGCTTTTAAGTTTTAAAATATCACCAAATGTTACAAGACCAATTAATTTACCCTGTTTATTTACAACAGGTAATTTTTCTATTTTGTTCTTTCTGAAAATGAGTTCTGCCTTTTTTAAATCGGTGCCTTCCGGAGCAGTAATGAGGTTATCTTTTGTCATTACCTCGCTTACTTTCAGTTTCTTATCTATATCAAAACGAAGATCTCTGTTAGTTAAAATACCAACGAGTTTGTGTTGTGCATCTACAATAGGAATACCACCGATTCTGTTTTCCTTCATTAAGCGCAAAGCCTCGCCAACTGTAGCATCGGGCAATAAAGTAACGGGATCAAGTATTAAACCGTTTTCACTTCTTTTTACTTTTCTAACCTGCTCGGCCTGCTGCTCTATTCCCATATTTTTATGAAGAATTCCAAGGCCGCCTTCTCTTGCCAATGCAATGGCAAGTTTAGCCTCAGTTACGGTATCCATAGCTGCACTAAGCATGGGCACATTCAGCATTATTTTTTTTGTAAGCATTGTCTGTATTTTGACATCTCGTGGTAATATCTGCGAGTATGCAGGTACAAGAAGTACATCATCAAATGTTAGACCTTCGCCGAAAAATTTATTAGGAATGTTAGTTGCGGGAGATTTTTTTATTGCCATGGGCAAAGATAGAGGAATTGATAGATGTATGAATTATGAATTAAGAATTATGAATTATGATAAAGATCAAGCAAGGTCTTAATCGATTCGATTAAGGATGCTGTTTTGATTATAGTTTCCAATTCTATAAACACCAATTTTATTAAATTCTATAACCTTATTAAATTGTCTATTCCAAATTGAAAAGTCTTGCTTCTCAATAAGCAAAGAAGAATATTCATATATTTTTATTTTTTCTTCTTCAGAGGAATGATGCCTGTCTGTTACAAAATAAAATCTTTGCTCCTTTTCAAAAAAACTATCTATTAATAATTTTAATTTTATTAAATCGTTACCTATAAAATTCCATTCAGAATCTGTACCATTGGCGAGCCAAGAGACTTTTTTTTTGAAGGTTTGAGTTGATATGTATATGTTTTTAGAATCCATAATCAATAGAAGACTAGCTCAACTTAAATACTTTGCCCGGCATCATGGTAACCACACCTTGCATTTCCAGCATCAATAGTGCATTGGCAACGGCACTGCTGCTTAAGCCGCTTTTTAAATAAAGCTGGTCTATTTGAATGCTTTCCTGCTGCGAAAGAATATCTGCAATAATTTTTTCATCAGGGGTTAATTCAATAAAAAGTTCCCGCTGCTTTTTTACTTTTTTGGGTTCATCTTTCCAGTTCATTAAGTGCAGTAAATCATCGGTACAGGTAATCAGTAAAGCCTTGTTGTTTTTTATAAGATAATTGCAGCCTTCGCTACGCAAATCATTAACTCTGCCGGGGATGGCGAATACATCTTTGTTGTAACTGTTTGCTAATTCAGCAGTAATAAGAGAACCACCTTTCTTGCTGCTCTCAATAACAATGAGTGCGTCGCAAATGCCAGCCACTATTCTGTTACGTCTCGGAAAGTTTTGTTTGTCAGGGTTTGTGCCACTCATAAAATCTGTAAGTAAACCACCTTGTGTAAGCATTTCTTTTGCAAGTAATTTATTTTGTGCAGGGTAAATTTTATCAAGACCATGCGCAACAACCCCAACTGTTTTTAAATTATTTTTTAATGCGGCTTTGTGTGCGATGCTGTCAATGCCAAATGCAAGACCACTAATAACTAAAATATTCATTTCTGAAAATTCCTCTATTAATTTATCGCAAATATTTTTGCCATAATCTGTATTGTTCCTTGTGCCAACAACAGAAACAATTTTAGTAGTATTTAAATCTGCATTGCCTTTGTAGTAAAGTAAGGTAGGGCTGTCGTAACAATTTAGCAAACGTTGTGGATATGCCTCATCGGCAATAAAAAGGGTGGTAATTTTATTTTTTTCGATGAACTTAATTTCATCTTCGCATACTTTAAAATCATTAAAATATTTAATGGAATTTGCTGCAATAATACCAATGCCATCTATAGCTTCTAAATGCTTTTTGGGTGTTTTAAAAATAACTTCAGCAGTACCAAAATTTTCTATTAATGCTTTAGCACGCACATCTCCAATATTTGGAACAAGCGTTAATGCTATTTGGTAGAGTAAATCTGATTGCATAAGATAAATAGAAGCTGAAAATTAAAAATCATAATGAGATCTGCAGGCAATAATAATGATTTGCTCATTGTCTACTGCATAAACAATTCTATGTTCAGCATTTATTCTTCTGCTCCAATAACCGGTTAAATCTCCTTTTAATAATTCAGGCTTCCCGATACCTTCAAATGGTTGCTTACTAATTGCTAAAAATAATTCAGCTATTTTCTTCAATATTTTTTTATCATTTTTTGACCAATATTCAAAATCTTCAATGGCATTTCTTTCAAGTAATATTTTCCTCATTTTCCTTCATCATTTAAGATGCTTTGAATGTCTGCAAAATCTATTTCTTTTAAGTTAATATTATTTTTTACATTTTTAATAGAGTCGAGCAATCTATTTTTATTGTTTATATTGCCAAGCAAGAAATCTGTTTCATCCATGGTGTCTTCATAAATGTGCAAAGCAATTTTCTTTCCTTTAAAAGATGATTTTATAAAATCTATTAGGGAACTATTAATTTCTTCTGCCTGCATTCTTAAAAGCGTATCCATAAATTTTTTATTAAAATTATAATTAATTACTGATAACCGTTAATTCTGTCCTTCTGTTTTGCGATTTACCGGCTTCAGTTGTATTTGGGGCTATTGCATTTGATTCACCAAAACCTTTGCCTGTAAGTCTTTTACTATCTATGCCCTTGCTTTGCAGATAAGTTATTACTGCTTTAGCTCTGTTGATACTGAGTAAAAGATTATCTGCCGGTTTGCCAACATTATCTGTGTAGCCACATATCTGTATTGTTAATGCGGCGTTTTCTTTTAATAGTTCTGCAACCTTATTCAGCTCGGTAAATGATGTGGTCTGCAATTCGTATTTTTTTGATTCGAAGAAAATATTTTTTAAAATAATTGATGAACCTTTTTCCAAAGGCTGCAAACCAATATTTACCACAAGGGGCGAATCATTTACGTTATCCTTTAAAGTGAAATTTTCAGAATAAAAGAGATAACCTTTTCTGTTTACTGAGAATGCATAACTTTTTCCTAATGGTAATGTTGTAAGGTAATTTCCCTCTTCATCTGTTCTAAGTTTTGAGAGCACATATCCCGAATCGATTGTTGTTAATTCTACAGAAGATGGAAGGCCGGCATTTGTTTTTTTATCGTAGATTTTACCCCTTACCCAAAATGTTTTTTGTGCCCTGATGTCTTCTCTCAGTTCAAAACTATAAAGGTCCAGACCATTTTTAAAATCACCTTTGTCGCTGGCATAAAAAGCTTTTTTTCCATCAGCTGAAACAATCAGCGAACCCTCATCATCTATTGTATTAATTGGATAACCAAGATTGGTTGGAGTCTGCCATTTGCCCTTTTCATTTTTACGGCTCACAAAAAGATCGCTTAGGCCGTAACCTGCATGGCCATTGCTGTTAAAGTAAAGAGTCTGGTTATCTGCATGTATAAAAGGGCAGCCATCATCGCCACTTGTATTAATGGTCGGTCCGAGGTTTTCAGGCTTTTGCCAGCGACCATTTTCTGTTCTGTGCGATACCCAAATATCTGAGCCACCAAAGCCACCCGGGCGTGTGCTGGAAAAATACAAATCTCTTTTATCAGGAGATAAAGACGGGGCAGATTCCCAAGCATCTGTATTGATATTTCTTCCCATATTTTCCGCTTCGCTCCATTCCCCATTTTTGTTTTTGTAAGAAATATAAAGGTCACAACTACCTAAACCTTCGGGGTAATTACAACCTGTAAAAATGAGCCATTCACCATCCTGCGAAATATTTTGGGCTCCCTCATTAAAGTTTGTATTTAATTTGCCGGCAAGGGGTTTTGCATTTTGCCAAACTCCATTTATTTTATTGCTTTCATAAAAATCTTCATCACCATTTATGCGCCTGTTAAAAATCATTTTATTGCCATCAACTGTTAGTGAAGGCAGATATTCCAGTGCCTTTGAGTTAATGCTGTCACCCATATTTTGTGGGTTAAAAACATAGTTTTTTATATTTGATTTTTGCTTGTATTGCAAAGCAAATTCGTATGTACTTTTTCTGTAGTTGCCGGCTTTAATACTCTGCTGGTTTAATTTGGGAGTTGCCAAAAAACTTTTCACTTTTTCAAGTGCTTTTTCAAAATTGCCAATGCCTGCAAGCGAGATTGAATATGGTAATAAAAATGTGCTGGAGTAAAGAGAATCTTTAGCAAAAGCAGTTTCAAAATCAGTTACAGATGCCTGATAATTTTTCATGTTTGCATAAATGCCCGCACGGGAAAGATATACATCGAGGTATTTAGGATCTGCCTTTAAAGCATCTGCAAGATGAGCTACAGAAGCAGCATATTTACCATCTATTGCTTCCTGGTACGCAGTCTCATAAAACAACACCGCTTTTTTATTTACTTTTTCAGGATTGTACCATTGCGCATTTAATGAGTTTACCATTAAAATAAACAACACAAATAAGCATACCCTAAATATTTTTTTATCTACCATCATTTTGTATTAACAACTTGAAGATAATTTTTAAAATAATAAGGTAATGTGAAAATTTGTTAGAATAGTTTGTTATTATTATTGTAGAATTTTACAATCTAACAGATTAAAACAATAGTAATTTTATAGAAAGGTTACTTATACTTTCGCCAAATAAAATTAAATAATTTAATTAGAAAAAGATATTTAAATGGTAAATGCTTTTATAAGGTTTGCATGGAGTATTCATAAAGTAACTACGGATTTACTTCCCTATAACTTCCCTATAAGTTCGGTATAACTCCACTAAAACTTACTTTAAATTATGGAACGTTTATGTACTTATGCAATTGTAAACTCAGTTCCCACTTTGGGTTGTCTTTGATGTATTCAACAATAAGAGGTGTAATTTCCTGGGATTTGCTCCATTCAGGTTGAAGGTAAAGTTTACAAGATGGCGAAACTATAGCGGCAAATTCTTCCCCCCATTTAAAATCAGTTTTATTAAAAATAATAATTTTTAATTCGTTTGCAAAAGGCACTACTTCCGGTAAAGGGGCTTTAAATTTTTTAGGAGAAAGGCAAATCCAGTTCCAAGATCCAGACAAGGATGAAGACCCGGAAGTTTCAATGTTTGTTTCCAGACCTGCAGCCTGCAATGTTTTTGTAAGCAAGCTGAGGTCGTGCATCAAGGGTTCACCGCCGGTAATTACAACCATTTCAGCAGGAGTATTTTTTACTTCTTTTAGCAGATCATCAATATTTACAGGCGGATGTTTGGCTGCATCCCAACTGTCTTTTACATCGCACCAAACACAGCCCACATCACAACCGCCAAGCCTAATAAAGTAAGCTGCTTTACCCTGGTAAAAACCTTCGCCCTGTATGGTATAAAAACTTTCCATTACAGGTAATTGTGTACTAATCGTCTCTAAAATTTCCAAAACAAATATTATTTTTTAGCACTTGCTGCTCCAAGTGTATTTTTTAAAAGTGCGGCTATAGTCATTAAACCAACGCCACCGGGTACAGGAGTTATAAAACTACATTTTGGTGCAACGTTTTCAAAGTCAACATCACCCTTTAGTGCAAACCCCGATTTTTTAGAACTGTCTGCTACTCTCGTAATACCAACATCAATTACAACTGCACCTGGCTTTACCATATCGGCAGTTAAAAAACCGGGAATTCCCAATGCGGCAACAATAATATCTGCACCTGCACAAATTTTTTCTAAATCTTTTGTTCTGCTGTGGCAAAGGGTAACTGTACAATTTCCGTACTGTGTATTCTGGCTTAATAAAATGCTCATTGGTCTGCCTACAAT
The DNA here is from genome assembly GCA_043736415.1 of Ferruginibacter sp. Lineage (GTDB taxonomy): Bacteria > Bacteroidota > Bacteroidia > Chitinophagales > Chitinophagaceae > Ferruginibacter. The sequence goes on from JAYTCO010000325.1 coordinate 9,943, forward strand.
ATTGCTGCGGCCAATAACCACGGCATGTTTGCCCGATGTTTCTATCTGGTAATGTTCCAACATCAGCATAATACCCAATGGTGTAGCGGGTACAAAAGTTTCAAGCCCCTGCACGAGTTTACCGACACTTATCGGGTGAAAGCCATCAACATCTTTTGCAGGATTAATCAGGTTTATTATAGACGCCTCGTTAATGTGTTTAGGTAATGGCAACTGTACAAGAATTCCATTTACATCATCATCTTCATTTAGTTTAATAACTGCTTCAGTAATATCCTGTTCCGTAGCAGTTTCATCAAACCTTATCAATGTGCTTTTAAAACCAACATCAGCACAATTTTTAATTTTACTTGCTACATATGTTTCGCTTGCGCCATCATTTCCAATCAATATTGCTGCAAGATGAGGAGTGTGACCATTGGCATTTTTATGAACAATGGCATCAGCAATTACTTGTTCTTTTACGGCATTTGCCACTATTTTACCGTCTAAAATTTGCATCTGCAAAAGTATAAAACTATATCCATTATTTATTTATTGATAGATCTGTTTGATTTTCACAATTTTATTTATCTTTCGACAACAAAACCAAAACTGATTTGAGAAAATTATTACTACCAATAATTTTATTGTTTTTAATGCTGCTGCAAAGTTATTTTGTGACAAGTCAATCACTCAGGTATTCAACAGGAATGCCTTATTTAAACTTAAGTGCATATTCTACAAAGCAAACTGATCCTTTTTCATTTACAGGCAACCAGGCAGCATTAGCAAAAACAACTGTCGGCGGTGTTGGCATTTATGGAGAACGCAGATTTTTACTTGCTGAGAACAATGTGTACGGGCTTGCTGCAACTGTGCCTACCAACTTGGGTAATTTTGGTGTACAGGTAAATTATGCAGGGTTTCAAAACTTTAATGAACAAAAAGCAGGGCTTGCATATGGCAGATCACTGGGCGATAAAGTAGATATCGGCATACAGTTTAATTATTATGGTTATAAAATTCCTGCTTATCGAAATGGCTCTGCCATCAACTTTGAAGGAGGAGCCATTTTTCATTTTTCTGAAAAATTAAATGCGGGCGTTCATGTTTACAACCCTGTGGGAGGAACCATTGACAAAGCAAACAATGAAAAACTTGCTGCTGTTTATAAATTTGGATTAGGCTATGATGCCTCGGAAGATTTTTTTGTAAGTACAGAAATTGTAAAAGAAGAAGACCAGCCAATAAATGTTACAGGGGGTTTTCAATACAGGTTTAAGCAGCAATTTTTTGCAAGGGCCGGTTTTAGAAGTGATAATAATACAGGCTTTGCCGGCGTTGGTTTTTTGTATAATAAATTAAGAATCGATGTTGCTGCAAGTTTTCATCCACAACTCGGCGTTTCTCCGGCGCTTCTTTTGATTTATAATTTCAAGGAAATGAGCAAATGAAAAAATGTATCATTACTTTAATTTTTTATTTACTTCTAATAATTTGTAAAGCACAAACTCCCGAATTGCCTGCCAGGCCTGTGGTACAGCCCAACAGCAATGTAGAACAGCAGTTGGAAAATATTACGGAAAACAATGCTGATTCTGAAACAGAAGATGACTCCTATTTACAGGAAATGATGCAGTACCAAAAACATCCTATCAACATAAACACTGCGAGTGCATCAACATTATCCGGGCTTCGCATTTTATCACCCATACAGATTCAAAACATATTTAATTATAGAAATCTACTTGGTAATTTTATAAATATTTATGAGCTACAAGCGGTGCCCGGTTTGGATATAGCTATTATTCAAAAATTAAAGCCATATATCACCGTTATTGAAAATGCAGATCTGTTTGCATCGCTTAATGACAGGCTAAAAAATGGCGATAAAACATTTTTATTTAGGTTGTCTCAAATTACTGAACAATCAAAAGGATATGCAGTTGACCCAAATTCGGGTAAGAATTTTTATCCCGGGTCCCCGCAAAGGTTACTGGTAAGGTATAGGTATAATTATAAAAATACTTTGCAGTATGGTATTGTTGGAGAAAAAGATGCTGGCGAACAGTTTTTTAAGGGAGCTCAAAAGCAGGGATTTGATTTTTACTCTTTTCATTTTTTTGCCAAAGATATCGATATCATAAAATCACTGGCAATCGGCGATTACACAGTAAACATGGGGCAGGGGCTTACACAGTGGATGAGTCTGGCTTTTAAAAAAAGTCCTGATATTTTATCTATTAAAAGGCAGGCAGATGTTTTAAGACCTTATAATTCAGCAGGAGAAATAAATTTTCACCGAGGGTTCGGCATTACGCTTGCGAAAAAGAACTGGGAAGGAACCTTTTTTGCATCTTACAGAAATGTTGATGCTAATTTTTCAGCAGGGGACAGTTCACAATCTCAGGATGATTTTATAACATCCCTTCAAATTTCAGGCTTTCACCGTACCAAAAGCGAAGTGGCTGATAAAGGCATACAAAAGCAGCTGGCATTTGGCGGAAACATAGCCTACCATTTAAAAAGTTTGCATGTAGGATTAAATGCCATTCAATACAGTTTGAAATTTCCTTTACATAAACAACCCGAACCCTATAACCTATATGCATTGGCAGGTAAAAGCTTTGGCAATTACAGCACTGATTACAGTTATACATTTAAGAATTTGCATTTTTTTGGAGAGGCGGCAATTACAGATAGAAAATATACAGGTTTTATTAACGGGTTGCTTATTAGTACTGCCGCAAATGTTGATATGAGTTTTTTGTATCGAAACATAAGCAAAGGATATCAATCACTTTATACCAATGCATTTACTGAAAACAGTTCTCCAACAAATGAAAAAGGCTTTTTTTCAGGCATTACCATAAGACCAACAGATGCCTGGAGAATTGATGTGTATGCAGATATATACAGATTTCCATGGTTAAAATATAGAGTAAATGCGCCCTCAAGTGGTTCAGATTATGTTGGACAAATAACTTACAAGCCCAATAAATTATTGGAAATTTACACAAGGTTTAAATCTGAGAAAAAATCTATTAATTATAATCCCAATAATTTGACCTTGAGCCCTGTTGTTGCACAGCCGAAACAGAACTGGAGAACACAATTCTCTTACAAATTAAACAGTACGTTTACTTTTAGAAGCCGGGTTGAAGCTGTTTGGTTTGACAAAAACGGCGAAGCTTCAGAAAAAGGGATTTTAATGTATGCTGATGTTTTGTATAATCCCCCATTTAAAAGGTTGTCAGGCAATATGCGGTTACAATATTTTGAGACTGATGGTTATAGCAGCAGATTATATGCTTATGAAAATGATGTATTATACAGTTTTTCAATTCCGGTTTTTTATGGAAAAGGTTATCGGTATTATTTTAACTTAAATTATGATATTACCCGAAAACTAACAGTATGGGCAAAGGCAGCACGGTATGTATATCCCAATCAAAATAAAATCGGTTCTGCATTAGATGAAATTAATAAAAACCATAAAACTGAATTGAAATTGCAGGTAATTTATAGATTTTAACTTTTTTTATGAAATTATGCAGCGTTAGTTATTCTTGACTTGTCTTTTGTATGTTGTCTTCCTCAAACAATCTTTAGTTAACAATTTTTTTACGTAAAAAAAATATCCTTATTTTTACAATTCATTCAAATTTAACAAATTGCTCATGACAAGAATTTTATCACTGTTTGTGATGTTCATGCTCTTTGGAGTATTGGCATTCGCTCAAAACCGGGTGGTGACCGGAACCGTAACAGATGAGAAGCAAATAGGTGTTGAAGCGGCCTCTATCAAAGTAGTAGGATCCAATATTGGAACTTCTACTGATCTAAACGGTAATTTCCGTTTACAGAATGTACCTGTTAATGCTACATTAAGAATCACAAGTATTGGATTTAAAGCACAAAATATTTTAATACCCGCTGCGGGTCCTGTATTTGCTACAGTAATAAGAGAAGGTGCAGAGGGTGTTGAACTTACAGGTGTTACTGTAGGTGCCTTAGGTATAAGAACAAATGCAAAGTCTAACGGAACATCTAGAGCTTCCGTAGGCCAAGCCCAGTTAATGAACGGTAAGCCTACAAACGTTGCGCAGGCATTATCGGGTAAAGTTTCTGGTTTAACTATTAACAATAATTCATCTTCAGTTAATGGTACGCCACGTATCGTAATACGTGGTTTACGCTCTATTACAGGTGATAATACTGCCTTGATCGTACTAGATGGTGTTGCTGTACCTGCAAACACAATTAATAATATTAACCCGAATGATATTGAGCGTATTGACGTGTTGAAAGGTGGACAATCAGCAACTCTCTTTGGATCTGAAGGTGTTAATGGTGCAATTGTAATTACAACCAAAAAAGGAAATAGAAAACCAGAAATTAATTTGGTTAATACAATAAATATTGAAAGTCTTGCTTATTTACCAAGAACACAGCACGGTTTTGGTTCAGGCTCTGCTTATGGATCAAATAATGATGAAAACTTTCACCCTGCAGAAAACCAGCAGTATGGTCCTGCATATGATGGATCTATTCGTCCATTAGGACGTACAATCTCTGACGGTTCTATCCAAAGATTTCCTTATTCTGACATAGGTGATGCTCGTAAAAGAGTATGGGATAAAGGTTATACAAGACAGACTGATGTTTCTTACAGAGCTGGAGGCGACGGGACAAGTATTTTTCTTTCTTATCAAAACTTAAATTCTAATGGGATAGTAGGTGGAGATAAATATGAAAGAAATGTATTTCGTATGAATGCTTCTAAAACTTACAACAAAATAACCGCAAGTTTTGACGCTGCATACACATTTGATGTATCAAGAAGAACAAATACTGATTTTTATTTTACGGCATTAAACGTTGCGAGCTGGGTTCCTTTAGAAAATTATAAGGACTGGAAAAATGATAAGTTCTCTACTCCTAATGGCTACTACAATGACTATTATAATAACCCTTGGTGGGAGAGAGATAATAACAGGTTTAACACGAGAAATTACAATTTCAATGGGAATTTTAAAGTAGATTATAAGGCGACTTCTGCCCTTACTTTTACAGGTCGTGTGGCGGTTGCACAAACAAACTCTACACAAACTACCACTTCAAATAATTACACTTACTCTGCATTTTCTAAAAGAGGTGGTTTTGTGAATTATTACAGCAATGATTATGACCTGTTTTTAACAGGTCGTGGTAAATTTATATCACGTTCTACGCCGATACCAGGTTCAAACGGTGAAACACAAAATACAGGTAGTCGTCTTACTTTTGATGCGTTTGGTGTGCATGATAAAAAATTTACAAATTTCTCTCTTAAGACAATCTTAGGTTTACAGGCCTCAGTTCGCAGGACTAAATCTATTTCCGCTTCAACTTCTAGTCTTCTTATTAGTGGGTTATTTAACTTAAATAACAGTGCCACAGGTTTGTATAACGCCTCTAACTTTGAATCTCAACAAAGAAAAATTGGAGGTTATGCTGATGTAACTTTTGGTATTAAAGATATCTTGTTCTTACATGGAAGCGCAAGAACAGACTTTACCTCAGTATTTTCGGGTCCCGCAATAGGATATAATAATCCCCAATTTTCAACATATGGTGGTGATGTATCGTTTATTGTTTCAGATTTAATCCCTTCAATTAAAAACAAGGACAATAAAGTAATCGATAATATTAAACTAAGAGCAGGTTATAATGTAAATGGTAACGACAATTTAAGCGCTTATCAATTGCAACAAACATATCCCGTAGCCCAAGGTTTTCCTTACGCGGGTTTGTTGGGTAATACCGTTGGTAATACTATTTACAGCCCAAATTTGCAGCCTGAGCAAGTAAAATCAGTTGAGGCTGGCATAGAGGTAGGTATGTTTGGTAACAGATTGTTATTAGAGGGATCAGTTTACAGACAAAAAGCTGAAAAGCAAATTCTAAATGTTGCTGTTTCGCCAGCTTCCGGAGGTTTAAGTTATATATTGAATGCTGCTAACGTTGAAAATAAAGGTTATGAGTTAGATGCCAAAGTAATAGCATACAGAACTAAAGATTTCTCGGTTAACCTATCAGCAAACTATGCTTACATCACCAACACAGTTAAAGAATTGTTTGGTGCGACAGGAGTAAAGAGTTTTGAATATCAAGCTCCTGATGATAGGGCAAGTTTGAATGCGTCTTTAGGACAGACATTCCCTTTCTTGAGAACGACAGCTTTTCAAAGAGATGCGCAAGGAAAAGTAATAGTTGATGCAACTGACGGTTGGCCATTAAGAACTGATGGTCGTGTAGATCAAGGTACTACGTTGCCAAAGCATAACTTTGGTGCAGGAATCAATATCCGTTTCAAAAACATTTCATTGATTGCGAATGCTGAGTATAGAGGTGGGGCATTGGTCTATCATGACTTGGGTACTGATATGGCCTTCACCGGTTCAGGAGCTATTACAGCTACTTATAACAGACAGCAATTTATTTGGCCAAACTCAGTTACGTTAGATGCATCTGGCAAATCTGTACCTAATACGAACATCGCAGTTGATAGTTACAAAGCTATTTATCAAGGTTTTGGAGATGCAGGTTTTTCAAGAGGATTGGCAGGTGTAGGGGAGGTATTTGTAACTTCTGCTGATTTTTGGAAACTTAGAGATGCATCATTAAATTATGATTTTCCTGAGACCTTGTTTACGGGTAAAGTAATTAAAGGAGCATCTTTTAGTGTATGGGGTCGTAATTTAATTACTTTGTTGCCTAAAGATAACTGGTACACTGATCCTGAACTTTCTAATACTGCAGGAAATTCACAGGGTATAAATACTACATTAAATACACCACCAACCCGCCAAATGGGAGCTACGCTTAAATTGGTATTTTAATCGCAATAATTAAAAAATAAGAATATGAACAATATATTAAAATTATTCACTTTTACACTGGTCGCAGCGGTTACTTTCTCCAGCTGTAAAAAGTTTGTAGATGTGAATAATGATCCTAATAGTAACCAAAGTACCAGTGCGGATTTTGTAATGACTGGGGCATTGGCAACGACTTATAGAAATCAAGTAAGTACCAATTTGCTTATTGTGCCGGGAACGTGGTCAGGAATTTATGCCCACAGTACCAGTTTTACAGGTGGTGGTAATGACAAAACGTATGAATTTACATCTGCGGATTACAATGTTTTTTCGCCATTGTTTGATAACCTGACAGACTATGACTACGTAATAAAAAATGCCGAGAAAGATGGTGTTGGTTACTGGAAGGATCCTGCTAATGTGATGCAGTGTTATGTATTTCAACAACTGGTAGATGTATATGGTGATGTACCTTATGAAGCTGCCTTTAAAGGTGCACAGGGTATTACACCAACATATACGAATCAAAAAATTATTTATGAAGATCTTGTGGTAAGATTGGATAGTGCAATGGACAGGATACAGCGTGCAACATGGCCTATAACCGCTGATGCAGCTGCACAAGATGTGATGCTTGGTTTAAACAAAACAAGGTGGATACAATTTGCTAATACATTAAAATTGAGAATATTAATGCGCCAGAGCTTTATGCCCGGAAGAGATGCATACATACAGGCGAAGGCTACTACCAGATTAGCAAATGGTTTTATAGGTCAAAATGTGCTTGTTCAACCTGGTTACCAAAATATTAGCGGGAAACTAAATCCTTTTTATGCTAACCACGGTTACAACGAGTTAGGTAATGTGGCAGGTAATTACCAGTACAGAAAAATGAATGCAGTTTTAATAAACTGGCTTAAAAATAGCGGTGGCGAGCCAGATACTTTTAGATTACAAAGTTTGGCTTATCCGGCAGGTTCAACTTTTGCCACTCCTGCGCTGGCTGCAGCATCCATAACATCCGGTTCAAATAGTGTTAGTGATTATATAGGAGTACCATTGGGTATTGGTAGTGGTTTTGCAACAGGACTTTCATCACCAATTGGGTCATTTCAAATAAATGTTCCGCTATTTGGTACAAGAGCAGGCATGTTTATGCTATTAGCTGAGTCGGACTTTTTACAAGCGGAATATGCTGAAAGGTACGGTGTAACTTTTAATGGTGCTACTGCAAAAAGTTTATACGAAAAAGGAATTAGAGATCATTTTAGAACCATAGCTTCACCTTCTACTGCAGGCACTGCCGCAAACGCAATAGCAGACGGTTTTTCTTTCAGGTATTACAATCGTCCATTTAATAATGTAAATTATGATGCTTCAACTGATAAAATAAAGGCTATACTTCTACAAAAATGGATTTCGTTAACGCACATAAATGGCGCCGAACAATGGGCTGAGTATAGGAAAGCATCGGGTACCCCATCTGTAGGTGTCCCGTCTACTGTAAAAACAGTTGCACAAACTTCCAACCCTGAGCCTTCAAGATTTTTATATCCACAAAGTGAATTTGACAACAATAGTCAAAATGTGCCGAAAAATATTAATCGCTTTACTTCTAAAATTTTCTGGGACGTTAACTAATAAACCTTTAAATAATTGAATATGAAATATATAAAATATAGTTTTTTATTAGCCCTTGTTGTTGGCTTCTCATCATGCTTAAAAAATTCACGTGATATAGGGGGGTTGTTGTCTGATAAAGGTTCAATCTTAACCACCATATCAGAAAAAGCATACATGAATGCTGATGCCCAAAACATAGGCTTTGGTTTTGACCATACAACTGCCAATTTTAATTTTACCAAAAGACCTACTGAGTTAGTAAAATTTTTTACTTTAAAAATTTCACAGGCACGTGAAACTAAATTAAATGGCCCACTTGTTATAAAAGTTATAAGTACCGGCATTTCAAATATCGGAAATATAGGTCCTGTGACTCCGTTGCCTGCAGGTATAATAACAGTGAAGGATATTACAGTGCCAGCTTCAAATGCTGCACTGATTGTTTTTCCGGTGTTTTTTACAGTAAACAAAGCTAGTTTAGATGTAAATGCAACCTATGGAGTTAATTTTAAATTGGTTTCATCTAATCAAGGCGCAATTAGCGTAGGTGATGGTGATATCAATGTTGCGATTAATTATGGGGATTTTAATTCGGGTACTAATACCTATAATTCCTCTGATATTTCAGCAAATTATAGTTATACTAACTCGGTGACAGACGCAGCGAATGAATTTGGAATTAATAACAATAGAACTGCTTATTTATTAGAGTATGACCCAAATGTTGTTGAATATGCTGATTTATATTATTACGGATTAACTGGACAATATATAGGAAACTTAACAGCAAATGTTTTTTCTACAGGTGTGTCTAGGACTCTTTTCAGACCTCGATTTACACTTAATGAATCAGGCAAGGTAATTTCTGTAACTCAGAGTCCTTTAGCGGGAGTATCAGCAGCAGTATCTGCTTTAGCATTAGACCCCACAGGCGTAAATGCTTTCGTTTATACGGCTAACAATGCAAGAACATTGAAGGTTAAATATTCTTTTACCTATACAAGTACTATAAATGGTGTTGTAACTCCAAGAACTATAAAAGTTTCTGAAGATTTTAGTTATGATCCTAATCAGATTTATTATTAAAGTATAATTTAAAAAAACTGCACGATAAACGTGCAGTTTTTTTTTGCCTTTCTATTAATCACTTTGGTTAAAAACTATATATGTCCGAAAATATTCCCAATCAAATAAACATTGAAATTTCTGAAGAAACCTCAGAAGGTACTTATATCAATCTTGCAATTATTACACACAGCCATGCTGAATTTGTTTTTGATTTTGTGAATGTAATGCCTGGGGCTCCTAAAAGTAAGGTTAAAAGCAGAATCATTATGACACCATTTCACGCAAAGCGTTTTATGAAAGCTATTGTGGAAAATGTACAAAAATTTGAGGCCGTTAATGGAACTGTACAGGATTTAGAAGCAGTAGAAATACCATTCAATTTTGGAGGACCTGCAGGTCAGGCTTAATAAAGTTTATACCATCATTTAAAAAAGTAGCTTTTAAACTGAGCTACTTTTTTGTTTATTTAATAGAGAATTTATCTTTTTATAGTAACCCTTCATCTGCAAAACTGTAATGCCCCTCATCGCTAACAATGATGTGATCCAGTATTTTAATATCAAAATAAGATGCTGCCTGTTTAATCTTTTGGGTCAATTCCTGATCAGCACGACTTGGACTAAGGTTTCCTGAAGGATGGTTATGGCTTAATACAAGACTTGTAGCACCTTCTTCAAGTGCTTGTTTAAGAATAGACCTCGGATCTGCAACAGTACCTGTAATACCACCCTTGCTTATAATTTTAAAGTTTTTTATTTTGTTAGCCTGGTTTAAAAATAATACTGCAAAAACTTCATTGCTGTTGTCTTTTAAAATACTTCTTAGATAAACTGCAATCTCTTTACTGCTTGTTACTTTGGTTCGTTGTAATAGATTGCCACCACTTCTTCTTCTGCCTAATTCTAAAGCTGCGGTTATTGTTATGGCTTTTGCAATTCCGATCCCCTTAATTTTTTGAAAGTCTTTTATGGAAAGTTTTCCCAGTTCATCCAGGTTATCATAACCCAATTTTAAAATATCTTTTGCCAGCTCTACGGCAGATTTTTCTTTATTGCCATTGTTTATTATTATGGCTAATAACTCTGCATTGCTTAATACTTCCGCACCATGGCGAGCCATTTTTTCCCGGGGACGATCATCTTCAGCCCAGTTTTTTATAGAAGTTTTAATGTTTTCAGAATTTTCCATGTATGTTACTCATTATTGATGCAAACTAAATGTATTTTCGCACAAAATTTACCTACCTATATACCAACATATGCAGTCTAACGTAAAAATATTTTCAGGAACGGGTTCACAATATCTTGCAGAAAAAATTGCAAAAAAGTTTGGGGAGCCATTAGGTAAAGTAAATGTTCAACGGTTTAGTGATGGGGAAATTGGGGTTGAATTTCAGGAAAGTATAAGAGGCAGGTCTGTTTTTTTAATACAAAGTACTTATGCACCCTCAGATAATTTGATGGAATTGTTGTTGATGATTGATGCAGCCAAAAGAGCATCGGCTTATAAAGTAATTGCAGTAATGCCTTATTATGGTTTTGCAAGACAGGACAGAAAAGACAGGCCGAGAGTTGCAATAGGATCAAAACTTGTTGCCAATATGCTTACTGCAGCCGGTGCAGACAGAGTTGTAACAATGGATTTACATGCACCGCAGATACAGGGCTATTTTGACATACCGGTAGACCACCTCGATTCATCAGCTATTTTTATACCTTACATAGAAAATTTAAATCTCAAGAATTTAACTTTTGCAGCCCCGGATGTAGGAAGTGCAAACAGAATCCGAGAAATATCGACCTATTTTGAATGTGAGATGGTTATTTGCGATAAACACAGAAAACGTGCAAATGAAATAGCGAGTATGGTTGTTATTGGTGACGTAACGGACAGGGATATTGTTTTGATTGACGATATTTGTGACACAGGTGGTACACTTGCAAAGAGTGCAGGTTTAATGAAAGAAAAAGGTGCAAGAAGCGTGAGAGCTTTGTGCACACACCCGGTATTAAGCGGAAATGCTTATGAAAACATACAGAACAGTGCGCTGGAAGAACTAGTAGTTTGCGATACAATACCCGTACGTGGAATATGCGATAAAATAAAAATACTTTCTGTAGATGAGCTTTTTGCTGTGGCTTTGCGAAATGCTTACGAAAATAAAAGTATAAACAGTTTATTTATAAGGGGAAGATTAAGAGAAAAATAAAGCACTTTGATAAAAAATAATCAGCAAATAAGTTTATACGGTGAAAAATGGAAAAATGTAAATTTTTCTTTTGATCATAGCAATGAATATAGACTTGAAATATCAAATTTTGGGAGAATGCGTTCTTTTAATAAATTATCTAACGGTAATATTTTAAAAGGATCAATAACTGAAGGATATACAATAATACGTCTGAAGTTTTTTAAACCTTCAGACCCTTTAACTTTTAAAAAGGTTCAGATTTTGCAAAAGAAGATTGCAAATAATTTAAAAAAAATTAGGCTGTTAAAAGAAAAAGGAGAGCCTCTATCAGTAGTAAAACAATCAGAACTAGATTTACGAAAAATAAAAACTGTTTATTCAAAACATCTGGCACAAAATACTAAGGACAGAACAATTCATTATCATTCTCTCACTCATCGGCTTGTAGCAAATTATTTTCTATCTGCCCCATCTTCAAAAAAAACAATTGTTGCACATTTAGATTTTGACAAACTAAACAACGATGTAAAGAATCTTAAGTGGATGACGCCTGAAGAAAATTATGCCCATCAGCAAAAAAGTCCATATGTAATTGAGGAAAGAGAGCGGCGACTTGTTTATGGACCAACCATTTCAAAAAATATTAAACTAACGGTTACAAAGGTTATGTTGCTAAAAAAAATGCTGAATGAGGGCAGAAAAACTGTTACTAATTTAGCTAAACAGTTTAAAGTAAGTGATATGCAAATAATTAGGATAAGAAGAGGAGAAAACTGGAGTTTTGTGCCTGCGGCCGAATAATTATTGTAT
>JAYTCO010000326.1:0-3900 GCA_043736415.1 Ferruginibacter sp.
CCAACCAGGTAGATTGGTAATTTATAAAATGATTTTGTATGATTTTAAAAGCCCGTAATATTCTTATGGGCTTTTATCTTTTATAGCAATGTGCAGCAGTTGTCCGGCCTTAGTCGCTGTACCGTATGCCGCTAAGGAGCGACACACCTCATCACTTCTCAGCAATGTCTCGGCCCTTGCCGGACCTTTAGATTTGTGTATTGAAGATTTTGTATAAATAGCTACTACTATTACTAAAACTAGTTCTTGAAATAAATTTTTGAAAATACAATGTATATTAGCGTACGTACATATGTTAGAATCAATTTTATGAGTGACCAAAAAAACATACAGAAGCTACTTGAGACGGGAGCAGAAATCGTTGGAGCAACTGCTGGAGGAGCAATAGGTTTAATTGCTGGACCTGCCGGTGCAATTGGAGGGGGTGTTGTTGGAGTTATTATTTCCAAAAGCCTAATTGAATTTACTCAACGATTTTTATCAAAAAGAGAACAAGCAAGAGTGGGAGCCGCAGCAAGTTTAGCTCTGGTTGGTATTCAGGAAAGGAGACAAAAAGGTGAAAATTTGCGGCAAGATGGGTTTTTTATAACAGACGGGTTTGAACGTAGCATGGCGGAAGAATTGTTTGAAGGGATTTTGCTAAAATGCAAGGATGAGTATGAAGAAAAGAAAATAAGGTACATCACAAAGTTGTACGAAAACGTTGCTTTTGATTCATCTATAAGTTCTGATAATGCAAATCAAATTTTAAATACAGCCCAACAGTTATCCTATCGACAATTTATTATTATGGCGCTAATTGGTCAAAATCAAAATAATAAATTCACTCTAAGGACTAAAGATTATAGTGCAGATAATTTTGGTCAGGACTTTCCAGATTTTTCTAAGGATGAACAATTTATCCTCCAAGATTTTGTAACCCTTTACAATCAAGGGTTAATCGAAAGGGTTGACAATGCTGCCATTCTCGACATATACGGTGTAGTGCCGGGATTGATGAAACTAAGATTAATAGGAAACAGTTACTTCGAACTCTTAGCATTGAATGAACTGCCAATTTTAGAATTTAATTTCTTAGACTCTTTGAAGGTGTAAAGGCCCTTTAGCCTGCGTTCATGGCACACAAAGCCATGGGAAATAAAATCTAAAATTATGCAAACAATACATTGCTTATTTTACAACGGAACTGAGTGAAAGGCTCGATTATCACAAGCATTGGCTAAGAGTCACATATAATCATCCTTATTAAATAGCAAATACAAAATGAACATCAATAAAATGGAAAGGATAAAATTTATTGTGGATATGGGAGTGACCGTTTTTGGCTTACTTGCAGCCCTATGCGCCATTTTGGCCTTAGTATATTCTTTAAAATTGGATTATGCAAAGAAAATTGAAGAGGAGAGATTCAAATTAAAAATTGCAGAATCAAATGCTGTCGCGGCTAAGGCAAAAGAGGAAGCAGCCACTGCCTTATCCAGTGCTGCGAATACAAACGAAAGAGCAAAAAAACTTGAACTTCAAGTCGAAACTCAAAAGGAAAGAGCTGCTTCAGCTGAGAAGGACTTATTAAACCTTCAAGAAAAAATTAAACCGAGAACTATTACTCCTGAAAAATCACAGAGTTTAATACAAGAACTAAAGAAATTTAAATTGAAGGAAATTATGATTTCTAGTTCATTAGGCGACGGGGAAGCGTTAACATACGCAAATCAGTTTAAACAAATCTTTGAAGTAGCAGGTTGGAAAGTCAATTCAGGAGTTGGCCTTTCAACTTTTACAGGCGCTGGGGTATTTATATTGGTCAAGAACGAAAAGGATAATGAGGCAGGAATATTACAGAAACTATTTTCCGGATTTGGAATTAAAATGGAAGGACAAGTGATGAGTGGTGGAGCAAAAATTCAAATTTTTATTGGCTCCAAAAATACTAGCGATACCGAGTCCAAATAAAGAATTGATAGTATTCGTGGTCCATCACCCCTCGTCCTCTGCCTGTATTCGTAGCAAACGAAAGCATAACAAAAACAGTTTTAAAATATGAGAACAATAAATCAGTTATTTTAAAAAAGATCGATGCGAAAGTCTCATGTGTCAAGAACCTAAGCTAAGGAAAACGTGGTGCTAAAAATCTTAAACCAAAGCACCAACAACGGCATAAAGAAAGCCCAGCTCTGTGAACCGGGCTTTCTGCATTTTGAGCTTAACGTGCCTTTTTCTTTGGGTCCGCTTTCTTCTGTGCTGAGCTTTTCTTTTTAGTAGGCTTATTCTTTTTAGGTTCAGCTGTCTTGTTCGGCATACATTTAAATTTAAGGTTAATGAATTATTTACTGATGGCTGCATCGTATTGCTTCCCGTTCTTCCATGTTTTCCTTTCAGAAGCGGCAACTGTACAGCCAAACTTTAAGGCGACAAAGATATGCCTTCAAGGCTAACTACAATATTTGATCAAGGTCAGCCGCTTGGGCAGATTGTAAACGTTTCATTTCGCAGGAGCGTCTCGGCCCTTGCCTGACGTTGCTTTAAATAATCTCCAATAAATATTATTAAAATCGCAACGTCTCCTTTGCGAGTCCTTGCTGAGAAGTAGAACTTATTTTTTCTTAGTTTTTAAACTAATCCAACCAATACCAATGTTTACAAATGCGTTTGTCTTAGGAGCATTTTCTACTAACAATAGTTTGCCATCGTAATTATCAGCAATATCAAAACGCCCATTTATACGAACACCAGCATTAGCTATAAACCGCATATTCTTTGTGAGATTGGTTTCAAGACCAAACTTTGGTCTTATTTCTCCACGCTGGAAAAAACTGTTATCAACCGACATTATTTTATTTGATACAGCGTATTGATTGCCCTCTAACTCTATACCACCATTGTAGATAGTTTTCTTATTGGGCGCATAACGAAATATTAATTTTGATGGTAGCAACATTTCCATACCCCACTTCTTATTAAAATTTTTGCTCCATAAAATGGCAGGCACGTGTATAACTCTACCGAGCCTGTATGAACGGGAGATACCAAAAGCCCACATCTCGTTGTAACTCTTTTTTGTACCATACATTAATAATGCTGAGGCAAATAAATTTCGGGCGCCTACGTTTTTTAAACTCGCTGTATTTCCATTTACTTCTAATCCGACATTGGTTAAGAAAAAATGCTTGTCATTTAAGGGTTTAAAAATAGTGGTGCTTGCATTAACTGAGTGAAATAAAACATTATTAAAAATAGAAGGCATTGGGTTTATATTGACACTACCATTTGATACGTTATTAAACGAAGTAGTAGCGTAACCGACATCTACCGAGATATAACCATTAGGTTTTACCCTTACATTTTTATTAAAACCGATTCTAAAGTTGCTAACACTATTTGTTGTTATCTTAGAACTACTTACTGGAAATCCTGTATTATTTTTTGAATCATTGTCAAATTTAGATTGGTATTCGTATTGTAAACTAAGCGCTTTTTTAGGAATGCTGCCCACAATTATTGGGTTACAAAGT
Source organism: Ferruginibacter sp. (assembly GCA_043736415.1). Taxonomy (GTDB): domain Bacteria; phylum Bacteroidota; class Bacteroidia; order Chitinophagales; family Chitinophagaceae; genus Ferruginibacter. The sequence continues at coordinate 3,513 of JAYTCO010000326.1, forward strand.
GGTAATTTCTTTTTTGGGGAATCTTGTGCCAGCAGTATAGTTGGACAAAGCATTGCAACGAGCGTAAGTATTTTTAACATAGGCGAACCATTTCCCCTCAAAATAGAGAAATTTTGCTACTGTATAAAATAAATTCGTGAAAATTATTAAGTGTATTCTACTTCGCAGCGACGTCTCGGCCCTTGCCGAACGTTTCGCTTAATGCTCTCAAATCATTATTATAAAAAACGCAACGTCCCTTTTGGGAGACGTTGCAGAAAAGTAAATATTTGACTGCAGTCTGCTTACTTCCCAGCAAGTAACTGTTCTTCCTTCTTCAATTGCTTATCGTAAATAAATGTGCCGAGCGGCAACCACGCAGCAACAAAGGCGAATAAAAATTTTTGAA
>JAYTCO010000327.1:0-1580 GCA_043736415.1 Ferruginibacter sp.
GACGGAGGGCTAGCAATAGTACATATCTTTTGTTCACGATTTGGTGTTTGACTAGTATAATCTGTAGTCCAGGTATATGCTGTCAAAGCCGTTTTAGAAACAATAGGTGCACTGCCTCTTCTAACAAATAAATCTGCCAGGTTTCGATAATTTGTATTTGGTTCATGTGTTTTAACTACCAAAGATTTAGTACCAACAGGCACCACGAAAGAAACTATTTTTAGCTGATACTTACTTCCAGTTACATCTGTATCAATTAATTTGGTTTCTACTGTTGTACCAGAGCCTCCACTTCCTGTGCTTCCTCCACCACTTCCCATAGATGCAGCTACATCATTTACATAAAGATTTGGAGTATTATTCTGCACTTTTATTTTTACTACGTTTGAATTTCTATTAAATAAAGATCTGGATATACTGCCGGAATATGAATTAGTAACTATGTCCCATCTACTGCCAGTTAAAGTATACTGTTTCTTGGTATAAGATATGGAAACACTAGAAGGTAATGTCATTTTTATTTCAGTGCTTGAAACAAGTTTGTTATCAATTAAAAAATCAGATATAAGATTATAATTAGTGCTCGTTTTGTTCAAGTCTTCGGAAAGTGCAGAAATTCCGAGTACTTCATTTACTGTTTGATTAACAGCATCATCTATTTTTTTGCAAGAGGAAATAGAAAAAATAGCAATTAAAGAAATAATACAAATCGTGTTTTTTGACAATTTAATTTTCATCTTTAGATATATTTGTTTTTTTGCCTACTTATTTCAGGCATCAGCAATCCTGTTAGATTTTTGTTTATCTATTAGTTATTACCTATAATTCTTGGGTTAACCCCTCAACTCATAGGATCGCACCAAAGGATTAAAAAATGAACCTGGAAACGACAGAAAAAGGTTGAACTAAATTCAACCATCATGCTACTATATTGATGTAAATAGATTGTAACAGCACAGAGAAACCCTATGCTTATGAATGCTTCTTATTTAATACTTCATCCTGATATCGCAACTCAAACGATTAACAACTGTAAAAAGTATAAAAGCACACGCAAAAAGTTATAAAGCGCAAAAGAAAGGCTACTGAAATACACGCCGAACTTAGGAGAAGCTGTAAGCCTATCGGCCATACCGAATGCCTGATTGCAGGCATTGCTATTGTAAATGGTTTACTGATAAGAACAAAAAACTATGACAACTTCATAAGAGTGAAAGAACCAAAAATTATATATTGGCTCTTATAAGCGTCGTCTATAAAAGTTCATTTATATTCTTTCGCCGGCTACCAAAACAACTACACAACAGGATGTCTTTCAAAAGGCCTGGTGCGATCGAAGTTATAGCGATACGTAACCATGCGGCGGCTTTGACTGGCGCCGAGTGCTTTATAGATGTTTATCATACGGGGATTCCAATCGCCTGCCCAGCCCATTTCAATGCCATCGTAACGGCCTTGCTCTTTCACTAATAATACAACTGAATATATCATAAAGGCATCTATGCCCAACGCCTGAAATTTTGGTACAATGCCAAAAGCAACGCCATTCATTTTACGGGCAGGTTTTATTTTTTGCAGTA
>JAYTCO010000328.1:0-1575 GCA_043736415.1 Ferruginibacter sp.
GTTCATCTTTTCCATCTGCATCTAAATACACACAATTCTGTTCAACCACAAATACTTCACTACGTAGTTTCATCAGCTCATATAATTCTTTCACTTCAAATTCTGTAAATCTTTTACAATACCATTTAATATTATCCATGCTGCAAATTTATTTTATCCATCTTTAATAACATTAGCGCTGCAATACCTGCTGCACGTTTTTTTGCAAGCAAAACTTTTTCGCCGGAATACATATGGTCAATTGTGGTATTAAATAAATGTAACCATGCATCAAAATGTTTTTTTTTGAGTTTATAGGTTTTATTTAATTCGTAGTGTATTTCCATGGCATTTTTCTTGTACACCGGATTATCCAATAAAATTGTTTCCCAAAAATCTGTTATTAAGGGTATATGCTGTTCCCAGTTTAAAGTAAATATTTTTGTAAAAATTGTTCCTATAATTGCATCCTTCATCACATTTTGATAAAACAAAATGATAAATTTTTCAATGTCTCTGCGATTCGTTATATCGGGTTTCTCATTCACTTTATTCTTTGATTTTTTATGTTAGAACCAAAATGTTATTTTCTTTAAAGTGGTTTTAATAATTATATTTCTCTTTCCATCTAACTTTTAAAAATTTCCTTATTTCCTCTTCCCTTGTATTATCTCCTGGTTCGTAAAATTTAGTTCCGATAATTTTCTCCGGCAAAAATTCTAAACTGACAAAATTATTATCGAAATTATGAGCATATTTATAATCTTTTCCGTAGTTCATATTCTTCATAAGATTTGTAGGAGCATTGCGCAAATGTAATGGAACGGGTAAATCTCCAAATTGCTTCACAGCTGCTAAAGCTTCGTTTATTGCTTTATAAGATGCATTGCTTTTTGGTGATGTTGCCAGATAAACAGCGCACTGTGATAATATTATTCTGCTTTCAGGATAACCAATAATATTTACAGCCTGAAAAGTGTTTGTTGCTAGTAACAATGCATTTGCATTTGCATTGCCTATATCTTCACTCGCAAAAATCACCATTCTCCTTGCAATAAATTTTATATCTTCTCCGGCTTCTATCATGCGGGCAAGCCAATACACAGCTGCATTTGGATCACTACCCCTCATACTTTTTATGAAAGCAGAAATGATATCGTAATGCTGTTCGCCTTTTTTATCGTAGATGGCGGTGCGCTGTTGTGCTGTTTTCATTACCAGCTCATTTGTTACAACCAGTTCTTCTTTGTTTAAAGCACCGTCCGTAACAAGCTCCAGTAAATTCAATAGCTTTCTTGCATCACCACCGGAAATATTTATCAGCGCTTCAGTTTCAAAAAGGTTTATTTTTTTATTTTTTAATTCAACATCGTTTTCTAATGCGTGGTTCATTAATACTATCAGATCATTTTTTTCCAGGGCTTTTAAAACATATACCTGGCATCTGCTTAGCAAAGCGCTGTTTACTTCAAAAGAAGGATTTTCTGTAGTAGCGCCTATTAAGGTAATAATTCCTTTTTCAACCGCCCCCAATAATGCGTCTTGCTGCCCCTTATTAAATCTGTGTATTTCATCAATAAACAAAATTGCACCATT
>JAYTCO010000329.1:0-9118 GCA_043736415.1 Ferruginibacter sp.
ATCATTTTAACAAAATTAATTATGTCATAACTTTTGCATGATTAAAAGAATAATGGAATTAAATTTTTTAAAAAAGTTGAAAAAAGATTTACTGTTCAAATATAGCCCCGATTGAAGTGGCTATCCTTTTTTGCCTGTCTTTGGGTAAAAAAGATAATAACGTAAAGCGGGACAGCTGTTGAGAAAAGAACTACAGTTCCGCTTCAAAAAAAATAAGATATACTTGCTTTTTTTCTAATAATCCACCCCGCCCTTTGGGCATCCCTCCAAGGAGGGAAAAAAGGGAATTAGTACTGCTCCGTTTCGTTGGGGAAATCGCTGCTTTTAATATCTGTAATATATTGTTTAACCGCACCTGTAATTTGCTCATTCATATTTAAATATTTGCGCAAAAAACGGGGTTTAAATTCTGAGTTAATGCCAAGCATATCATGCATTACCAACACCTGGCCATCGCAACCATTGCCGGCACCAATACCAATTGTTGGTATGTGTAAACTTGCCGTAACTTCTGCAGCAAGGTTGGCGGGAATTTTCTCCAACACAATTGCAAAGCAACCCGCTTGCTGTAAAAGCAATGCATCTTTTTTAAGCTGTTCTGCCTCTGCATCTTCCTTTGCACGAACTGTGTAAGTACCAAATTTATAAATGCTTTGCGGTGTTAAACCCAGGTGCCCCATTACCGGAACACCGCTGTTTACAATGCGCTTTATAGATTCTACTTCTTGCTCGCCACCTTCCAATTTTACTGCATGTCCGCCCGTTTCTTTCATTATCCTTATGGCATTGTTTAGCGCCTCTTTGCTGTTGCCCTGATAAGATCCAAAAGGCATATCTACCACAACCAAACACCGATCAATGCCTCGTACTACGCTTTGAGCATGGTAAATCATTTGATCCATCGTGATGGGCAAAGTTGTTTCGTTGCCTGCCATAACATTGCTGGCGCTGTCGCCTACCAAAATAACTTCTATACCTGCGGTATCAAATATTTTTGCAAAAGAAAAATCATATGCCGTAAGCATCGAAATTTTATCCCCTGAGGCTTTCATTTTTTGCAGGGTATTAGTTGTAATTTTTTTTACTTCTTTGTGTATTGACATGTGTTATAATGGATAATTGTAAAATGGATAATTAATAATGGTGCTACAGGAGGAATAAATGACCATATCTAAAATCTAAAATCTGATATCTAAAATCTCAAATCTACTTTTTTACTTCTTCCCACAAATGCTGTATTAATCCATCTGCAAGACCAATTTTAGGAACGTAAATTTCCTGTGCACCGGCCCACCGCATTGCATTTACATAAATTTGTAAAGCCGGAACAATTACATCTGCACGGTCATCTCTTAAACTATATTTTAAAATGCGTTGTCTAATGGTCATAGGCTCAAGTTCGTCCAAATATTCTTTCAATAATTCCAGAGACAATGGTCTGCCTTCTTTGCGCTTGCTTAAACTGAATACTTTATTAATGTTGCCGCCGCTGCCAATTGCAACCACTTCTTTCTGATCTTTTGTTACAGCTTTTATAGTATTTTTTAATTCTTCCCAATGCGCAGATGTTACCATATTTTTTAAAATACGAATAGTGCCAATATTAAATGATTTTTTGTAGATTAAAATACCATTGCTGAAAAAAGAAATTTCGGTACTGCCACCACCAACATCAATGTACATATAGCTATGGTCATTATCCATATTTTCTGCCACATGGTTTTCATAAATGAGATTGGCTTCCATATCTCCATCAATAACTTCAATTAAAATGCCTGCTTCTTTTTGTACAGTTGCAATTATTTCCTTTGCATTTTGAGCATCTCTCATGGCACTGGTGGCACAGGCTTTCAATGCTTCTACATTGTAAGCATTCATAAGGTGTCTAAAAGATTTCATCGTCTCCACCAACATTAGTTTCTTTTCAGGTGAAATTATTTTGCTGCCAAAAACATCAAACCCCAACCTTAGCGGAACTCTAACAAGGTTAAGTTTATTAAAAGCGGCTTTACCATCCTTTACTTTTTGTACCTCACTTATGAGCAATCGTGCGGCATTACTACCAATATCTATTGCGGCTAAAATCAAAATATAAAGAGTTAAAATGTTAGAATACTAAATTGAGTTATTAATTTTAAAGAGGGACTAAAAGTTATAAATATCTTTAAACAAAAATTTATTCTTGGTTATGGTTTATTAAATATTTTTAATGCAAGAAGTTTGTGTCTATGTCATAATTTAATAGTATAAGATAAATTATTTTGGACTGGGTATTCTGTTTAAATAATTAAAAATTTCAATCTGCGATCTTATTTTTTTTGTATTGCGAGGATTAATATGTTGGTTACTTAATTCATTGTCAAGTTCCCGGGCTTTAATATTGTCCTTTAACTGTATGTCAATTATATTAATTATTTCATCTCTCAAATCTTTCTCTAAAACCGGACAGGCGACTTCAATCCTGTGGTCAATATTTCTTACCATCCAGTCTGCTGAAGAAATATAAACTTTAGGATCGCCGTTGTTTTCAAAAATCATTACACGGGCATGCTCTAAATATTCATCAATGATGCTGATGGCTTCTATAGGTTTTTTAAATTTTTTATTTTCGGTAAACATGCAGCAAATTCCTCTTATAATTAATTTTATCTGCACACCTGCTTTTACGGCTTCTGTTAGTTTTTCAATAAGAAGTCCATCACTTAAAGAATTAAATTTTAAAGTTATACCTGCAGGTTTTTTATGTTTTGCGAATTTTATTTCTTTATTAATGAGTTGATTGATTTGCCTCCTCATGTTTACGGGTCCTACGATTAACAGTTTACAGGCTTTCAGCAAGCCTAATCTTATGGAAGGATTTTCTAAGTATGTAAAAATTCGGTTTACATCTGCCATTAAATTTCTGTCAGATGTCAGCAGGCAATGATCGCCGTAAAGCCTTGCCGTTTTTTCATTCAAATTACCTGTACTTATAAAGCCGTAATGTGTAGTAACATTTTTCACCCGTTTTTTTATAAGACAAAGCTTTGCATGAACTTTGAAATCTGGCACGCCCAACAGAACTTTTACGCCAGCTTCTTCCAGTTCATCTTTCCATTCAAGATTTGCTTCTTCATCAAAGCGGGCTCTTAATTCCAGCATGACCGTTACCTGTTTTCCATTTCGCACAGCATTGGTAAGTGCGTTAATAACTTTTGATCTTGATGCAAGTCTGTAACAGGTTATTTTTATGCTTACAACTTCAGGATCAATAGCAGCCTCTCTTAAAAAATCAATAATGCTGTCGTAAGAATGATATGGAAAATGCAGCATTACATCTTTTTCCATTACAACTGCAGTCACGCTGTTGCTGTTTTTTAAAAGCGGGTGTGTAAAAGGTTTTTTTCTAAGACTTTTTTGCTTAAAAACACTTTCCGGGAAATTTATAAAATCTTTGTAATTATGAATACTGCCACCTGGAATAATGTTCTCATTGTGGGTGAGGCCAAGTCTTTTTACGAGATAAGTAAGCAATGCAGGCTCAATATCCTTGTCATAAACAAACCTAACCGGTTTGCCTTTTTTCCTGTTTTTTAATCCCTTTTGTATTTTTTGTATAAGTGATCCTGACACATCGTTGTCAACATCAATTTCTGCATCTCTTGTAACTTTAATAATATGAGATGAAAATCTATCATACCCAAAAAAGGAGAAAATATTTGGTAAACAAAACCGAATTACATCTTCCAGCAAAATTACATATTGTTCTTCACCACGTGCAGGTAAAATTAAAAAACGGGAAAGATGTCGTGTAGGAACTGATACCAATGCAAACCGCTGAGGTATTGATCTGTCCTGCTTTGCAAGCCTACATGCTAGGTAAATTGATTTGTCGTTTAAAACCGGAAACTGGTGTAAACTTTCAATCATCAAAGGAATAATAAAGCTGCGAACTTCTTCATTAAAATAATCAAGAATAAATTTTTGATGTAATACCGAAAGTTTTTTTTCGTTAACGATTTGAATCTTTTCTTTTTTTAATTCCCGCAAAATTTCTTTCCATATTCTTTCAAACTCCCTTTGTTGGGTAATTACTTTTTCCTGAATTTCATCCAGTATGTTTTGTGGGTCAACTTCCAGGTGCATTTTAGCTTTGTTGCCAAGCTCTATCATTTTCTTTAGCCCGGCTACTCTAACCCTAAAAAACTCATCAAGGTTATTGGAAAAAATTCCCAGAAATTTTATACGCTCTTTTAATGGAACAGAATCGTCTGCAGCCTCCTGCAGCACACGACTGTTAAAAGATAACCAGCTTATATCTCTTACAATTGTTTTTTTATGAGACATTATATTGTTTTAAAGAAAAAATTGAAAATTCAATTTTTAAAAAGTGTGTTTAAAATTTAATATTATTTATAAAAAAAGTTTTAACTACTACCTATCATTTTTGCTATGATGCCGGTAGTGGAAATTCCTTCAATAATATTTGCAATTATTACTTTACCACCATTGGCAATTACTTCCTTGGCTCCTGCAATTTGCTCTACAGTGTAATCTCCTCCTTTCACCAATACATCAGGCATTAACGCTTTCATCAATTCAAGTGGAGTATCTTCTTCAAATAAAATAACCGCATCGGTTTGCAATAGGGAAGCCAATACCAGAGCCCGTGCACTTTCATCATTAACAGGTCGGGTAGGGCCTTTAAGTTTTGTTACAGATGCATCCGTATTTACAGCAACAATAAGTATTTCACCATACGACGCTGCTTCAGTTAAAGAAGCTAAATGACCCTTGTGAAGTATATCGAAAACCCCATTGGTAAAAACAATTTTTTTACCCAGCATTTTCCAGATAAAAACCTGTTTACTTAAAGTTTGCCGGTCGTAAATTTTATTGGGAATTTGTGCTGATGCCCGCATACTTTTTCTTGTTTAAATAAGGTAAAACTATTAGCGAAATTAAGCCGGCAACAATTATGATACCTGTACTTACTCCCCATATAAGCCAGCCAAATGCATTGCCCTCAGAATCCTGAATTAAATATAACAAAAGCGTTTCTTTTACAAATATTGGAAATGATCCTATACCACCGGGGGTTACTATCATTGCTAGTGTAGATAATGATAATACTGAGCATGCAGCTTTTAAGTCAAGATGGGCAGTAGCTTCCATTGCCTTAAAACCAATATAGATTTGTAACAAATACATACTCCAGATAAATATTGTATGCAAGATAAACGCTCTTTTATTTTTTAAATTTTTTATGGCTATGAAGCCTTTGCCAATTCCTGAACCAAACCCTTTTATTTTTTGTAAAGTTTTATTATTTGGATAAGATGAAAATATTTTTTTTATGACTATTATAAATAATACAACTGAAAAGCATACAATTAATAATTTCAACCAAAGAGGTACACTGCCCGGGGCAACAAATGCCTGCAGTTTTTCTTTTACAAAACTGCCGACTATATCAATTTGAATAATTACTGTAAAGCAAATAAAAAATACATAAGTCACAAGATCAAATGTTCGTTCAATCAGTATTGTGCCAATGAGGTTGTCAGCTTTTAAATTTTCATATTTTGCTAAAAGGGTACACTTAATTACTTCTCCCAATCTTGGTATTGCTGAGTTTGCGAGGTAGCCAACCATAGTTGCCCCAAAAACATTTTTTAAAGAAGGATTGTACCCAAGCGGTTCCATCAATAATTTCCACCGCATAGATCTGCTTAAATGGCTTAACAGATTTATGATAACAACAGGTATTATTAGATAATAATTAGCTTTGGCAAATGCATTTTTAAATTGTAATTCCTGCTCGGGAGTCATACTGTGCAGTTGCCACCAAACAAGCAAAATTCCTGCTCCTAAAAAAATTACGTATTGCAATAGAGAAAGTATTTTTTTGCCCATGCCCTCAGTATTGGTTGTCGTCATAAAATTATGTTGTCTATAAGACGAACGTTATTCAAATTAGCTGCCACAAGTGCTACCAGCTTTGCCTTTCCATCCCAATCACTAACAATTTCGAGCGTTGCTGCATCTGCAATTTCAGTGTAATCTACTTTATAACCGTTTTTTGTAAGGTATTTTGTTGCTTTTATTTTTATTTCTTCAAGGTTTCCGGGCTTAATATTTTTTTTTATATTTATTAATGTTTCTATTATTTTTAAAGCATAAATTCTTTCTACTTCATTTAATCTAAGATTTCTACTGCTCATGGCAAGGCCACTTGGTTCTCTTATTGTATCACATATTTCAAGCCTTACTTCATACTTTTTATCTGTAATCATTTTATTTATAACCATACATTGCTGGTAATCTTTTTTGCCAAGATAAAGCGTGTTTGGGTTTATGGCCGTCAGTAATTTATCTACTATTATACATACACCCTGAAAATGTCCGGGTCTGTATTTTCCTTCCAAAATATGCTCCAGCATACCTAAATCATAATGTTCATTCACTTCATCATTTAAATACATTTCATCTGTAGACGGCAAAAACAAAACATCGCATGCTGCCATTTCAAGTTTATCAATATCACTTTCCAGGGTAACAGGATATTTATTTAAATCAATAACATTATTGAATTGTGTTGGGTTTACATAAATGCTGCAGATGGTTAAAGAATTCTGTGATTTTGATTTTTTTATGAGGGAAATATGACCATCGTGAAGTGCACCCATAGTTGGAACAAAGCCAATCTTTTTACCCCCAAGGTTTAATTTACTTACAAAATCTTTTATTTTTTGGGTTCGCTTTATTATGATCATGGTTGTCCCTTTTAGTTGTAATTCAGTGTGAATAGCTGTTTTCTCAAAAAAATATGCTACTTTTGCAGCCGTTTCAAAATTTCTTTTTGCACTTAATTCTGCTTATCAATGTCTACAAAGAAAAGGATTTTATTTATTGCTAACGAAATGTCACCTTATGTAGATGGTACTTCGTTTGCGGAAATTGTAAACAAACTTGCTGTTTTGTCTAACGATAATAATATGGAAGTTAGGTGCATTATGCCAAAATTTGGTACCATTAATGAACGCAGACATCGCTTACATGAGGTTGTAAGATTATCAGGAATAAATGTATCTATTGATAATGATGATTATCCTCTTATAATAAAAGTAGCTTCTTTACCAAATGCCCGCCTGCAGGTGTACTTTTTAGATAATGAAGATTTTTTTAAACGCAAATGGGTTTTTTCTGATGAAACAGGTAAATTTTTCGATGATAATGGGTTAAGATCTGTACTCTTTTGTAAGGGTGCTTTGGAAACCGTAAAGAAATTTGGTTGGCCTCCGGATATTATCCATTGCAGCGGTTGGATGACAGGTTTAATACCTATGTTCATAAGATCTGCATATAAAAAAGAACCTGTGTTCAGCCATTGTAAAGTTGTTTATACAATAGGTGATACAACTTTTAAAGACAAGCTGAGTCCAGATTTTTTAAAGTTGGCCACCATTAACGATAATGTTACAAAAAAAGAGCTTGAGCCTTTTAAAGATTTAAATAATATTGCCATGTTCAGGGGTGGTGCAACTTATGCAGATGCAGTTACTTTTGGAACTGCAAAACCCGATAAAAAATTGGCGGAAGAATTTGCAAAAGTGCGTGGTAAAAAAGTTTTAAAATACAATGCTGAAACTGATTTAACAGAGTATTTACAATTATATGCCGATCTTTCAAAATAATTTTTCATTAGTGTTTTTCTAAAAATTTATTGCTTTGCATAGAAGACTTTTATTAGCTGCCGCTTCAGCAGCTTTTTTGTTAATAGCCTTTGCTACAGGTTGCACGAAATTGGATACAACTACATTAGGTGCTGATTTAATTACGGTAGATAATGTCAATACATTTGCAGATACGTTGACTGTAAATGCAACTCAGGGCATTTTTAATGATAGCACAATTTTACAAAAGGGCGATAATCATGCAATAGGTGTAATAACAACTGATCCGTTATTTGGCAAAACAGATGCAAGAATTTATGTACAGTTTAAACCAACTTTTTATCCTTTTTATTTTGGTGCGGCCGGTGATACAACAAAATTTGATCCTAATAATAAAGCAGGTTTTGATTCAGCATTTGTTTGTTTATCATACAAAGGATCGTGGGGAGATACTTCGATTGCAGGTAACATACCGCAAACATTTGAAGTAAGGGCTATTAATGATGATAATTTTAGATTAAAAACGGATACTATTAAACAATTAGGTTCCACACCACCAATCGTTGATAACAATGTCTTGGGTTCAGCAATAATAACTCCTCAAATAATTTTAAGAAAGGTGATTTTGGCAAGAGGTAGAGATTCCGTCAGCAATCAAATAAGAATTAAATTAACAGGTGACGGCGCCTCATTTGCGGCAGCTTTGTTTAATGGTCAGGATACTATTGCCACGAGTACAAATAATGGTTTTTTTTCTGATTCAATTTTTAGAAAAAAATATAACGGTTTTGAAATAAGGGTAACGAATGCAGCATCAGGGAATACACTTTATTATGTAAATCTTGCAGAAGCAAAATCGAGATTTGAATTTCATTATCATAAAACAAAAAACGGAGTAAAAGATACAGTTGTTCAAAGCCTGCAAATGTATACTACCAGGGTAGGAACTATTGCAGCATCTTCCAGTATGAATTTTATAAAAAGAGACTATTCAGGTGTAACATTGCCTACACCGAATACTGCAACAAACAACGTTTTTTTACAAACATCCCCTGGCACATTTTCCAACTTAAGCATTCCGGGTCTTAATGGTTATAGCAACAGAATAGTGCACAGGGCATTTTTAATAGTAGAGCAAACGCCTGATAATGCAGCAACAGATAACATTTACACACCGCCACCTTATTTATATCTAGATTTAAAAGATACATTGATAAGTTCCCCACAGCGTTATAAGCCTGTTTATTTTGATCTTACTTCTGCAGTTTCCTATAATCCGGATGTAACTACTATTAATGGACTTTACCATCCTTTTCCTTTGGGAAATGTAGATGTAGGCTCCTTTGGTGGAGCGGCTTTAAAAAGATTTGAACCGGCAGGAAATGTTTTTTATCGGTATGAAATAAATTTAACCCGGTATGTGCAGCACATTGTTACCAACGGTTACAAAAATTATGATTTGC
>JAYTCO010000330.1:0-9086 GCA_043736415.1 Ferruginibacter sp.
CATAAAGAAACGTTTATTTCAAAATACGTTTTTAGTTTAGATCATAAAACAATATCTAAACAATTTTTGGTTACAGGAATTATCTGGGCAATTATTGGAGGTTTGTTCTCTGTTATTTTCAGGTTACAACTTGGTTATCCAAACAGCACTTTTCCTTGGTTGGAAGATTTGCTTGGGCATTGGGCAAAAGGCGGTAAAATTCAACCTGAGTTTTATTATGCATTGGTAACTATGCACGGAACAATACTTGTATTCTTTGTATTAACTGCAGGCTTGAGCGGAACTTTTTCAAACTTTCTTATACCATTGCAAATTGGTGCTAGAGATATGGCTTCGCCGCTATTAAATTGTATGAGCTATTGGTTCTTTTTTGGAGCTTCTGTTGTAATGATGTCTTCTTTGTTTGTGCAAACTGGTCCTGCGGCAGGTGGATGGACAATTTATCCGCCATTAAGTGCTTTGGGCGATGCTTCTGCTGGTAGTAAAATCGGGATGGATCTTTGGTTGGTAAGTATGGCATTGTTTATTGTTTCTTCACTTTTAGGAGGGTTAAATTATATTACTACGGTTTTAAACATGCGCACAAAAGGTATGAGTATGACGAGAATGCCATTAACGATTTGGGCATTTTTCTTTACTGCTGTATTGGGTGTGCTTTCTTTCCCTGTATTATTATCAGGTGCAATTTTGTTGTTGTTTGATAGAAATTTAGGAACAAGTTTCTTCTTGAGTGATATTGTTGTTGCAGGTAAAGTTTTACCAAACGAAGGTGGAAGTGCAATTTTATTCCAGCATTTATTCTGGTTCCTAGGTCACCCTGAGGTTTACATTATATTGTTACCGGCAATGGGTATGTCGTCAGAAATATTATCTGTTAACAGCCGTAAACCAATCTTTGGTTACATGGCAATGGTTGGTTCTTTGTTCGCTATCACAATTTTGGCCTTCCTGGTGTGGGCGCATCATATGTTTGTAACGGGTTTAAATCCATTTTTAGGAGCATTCTTTGTATTGCTTACTCTATTAATAGCTGTGCCATCAGCCATCAAAGTATTTAACTGGCTTACTACGCTATGGAGAGGTAACATTAGGTTTACTCCGGCAATGTTGTTTGCAATAGGTTTTGTAAGTTTATTTATTAGTGGCGGTCTTACCGGTATATTCCTTGGTAACTCAGCGTTGGATATTCACTTACATGACACTTATTTTGTAATTGCTCACTTTCACATAGTAATGGGTGTTGCATCGTTCTTTGGTTTATTTGCGGGTGTTTATCATTGGTTTCCAAAAATGTTTGGAAGGTTTATGAACAATACACTTTCGTACATACACTTTTGGTTAACAATCGTTGGTGCATATTTAATCTTCTGGCCAATGCACTACGAGGGACTTGCAGGTATGCCACGCAGATATTATGATTTTTCAAATTGGGAATCCTTTAAAATGTTTGGTGGGTTAAATGAATTTATAAGCATCGTTGCAATGGTTGTATTTGCTGCACAGCTACTTTTTGTTATTAATTTCTTTTACAGTATTTGGAAAGGAAGAAAAGTAACTACTATGAACCCATGGGATGCAAATACTTTAGAGTGGACAACACCTATTAGACCAGGGCATGGTAACTGGGTAGGTGAAATACCAGAAGTACACAGATGGCCTTATGATTATGCAAAAGAAGGAAAAGACGGAAAAGACTTTATTATGCAAAATGTACCTGTTGGAGAGGATGAAGAAAAGCATTAATATCTTTATAATTTGCTGATGTGCTAAATTGTTAATTACAAAAGGCTATTCAGTCTCACGATGAACAAAATAGAAAATATAGGAATAACAGATTCTAAGTCTTTTGCATTGGCTAGCAAGGTTAAAGATTATTTTCAACTCATAAAGTTTACATTAAGCTTTATGGTGGTTTTTAGCACAGTAGTGAGTTTTTTAATAGCACCTTACGAGCACGTTTACACGAGGCATCCGTTGCTATCAGTTCTTTTACTTTTTGTGGCAGGTCTTTTTATAACAGGTTCTGCCAACACCATTAATCAGGTTTTGGAGAAAGAAACCGATGCCATGATGCTCAGAACTGCAAAGCGACCTATTGCAAGTGGAAGAATGAGTGTAAACGAAGGTTATATTTTTGCATTTATCACCGGTCTTCTGGGCTTTGGGATGATGTGGTATTTTTTTAACCTTAATAGTGCATTGGTTGGGTTGGCAAGTTTATTTATTTATGGTTTTGTTTACACGCCTCTAAAAAAAATAAATTCTATAGCTGTGTTGGTGGGAGCTATACCCGGAGCTTTACCTTGTTTGATAGGATGGGTAGCAGCGACAGACAACTTTGAAACCGGTGGGTGGATTTTGTTTGCAATACAATTTATCTGGCAATTTCCTCATTTTTGGGCTATAGCATGGTTGGCGCATGAAGATTACAGCAAAGCAGGTTTTAAATTATTGCCAAGCGACAAAGGCCCAACAAAGTTTACAGCATTGCAAACAATAATGTACAGCGCAATGATGATCCCAATAGGAATTTTGCCCTTTGTTTATGGACTTTGCGGCATAACAAGTATGTGGATTTTGCTTGGCTGTAATTTGTGGATGTTGTATATGAGTGTGCTGTTATTTCTTAAAATGGATAAAGCATCGGCCCGAAAAGTAATGTTCAGCTCTTATTTTTATTTAATGATAGTTTTTTTAAGCCTTTGGGCAGATAAAATAATAAGATAAATACATACCTCATCGAAAGATTAGGTAATTTAATTTATAAAAACCCTAAGGCTTGAATCTTAAAATAAATTCAATATGAATACCGTGGCGATAGAAAAAAAATCGACAAAAATACACCCCCATAAATTTACGCTATGGGTTGGTATTGGTAGTATTTTAATGATGTTTGCAGGGTTAACAAGTGCTTATATTGTTAAAAGAAACCAGGCAAACTGGCAAACATTTGATTTGCCGGTAGCATTCTGGTACAGTTCCGCCGTTATTGTGGTTAGCAGTTTTACACTAATGCTGGCTGTAAGCTCTTTTAAAAAGCGCATGATGAGTCGTTACAGATTACTAATGGGGATAACGCTTTTATTAGGTTCTGTGTTTATTGTTTTACAAATTGTAGGTTTTCAGCAGTTGTGGGGTTTAGGCATTACATTACAAGGCAACGTTTCTTATTCATTCCTGTATGTAATTGTAGGATTGCATGCAGTGCACGTAATCGGTGGGGTTGTAGCATTAATAGTTATGTGTTTGCAGGCATTTAGAAGTAATGTTAGAAACTACAGTATAATTCCGGTAGAACTAATGAATACTTACTGGCATTTTGTGGATATTTTATGGATTTATTTATTAATATTTTTATTGATGATTAAATAAACTTCAAGAGTAGAAAGTTTTAAAACTGTGGATTTTTATTGTAATAAAACTGGGTTTAGAAAAATAAAGAGTATTAATTTTGAATAGTTGTAAGAGTAACCTAACCTGATTACTTTTTCTAAACACTAAAAACTATTATGTCGACAACAGCAATACCTGCAGGAACAAAATGGTGGAACGGTGGCAGAAGCCCGTTCAACGCCAGTTATGGAAAAGTAATGATGTGGTACTTTTTAATGAGTGATGCTTTTACATTTGGTGCATTTCTTATAAGTTACGGTACCATTCGTTTTAGTGTAAATGATTGGGCAGATCCCAATAAAGTGTTTAACTCGTTTCCTTTTGCAGGTCATGCTAATCTTCCTCTTGCTTTTGTAAGTTTAATGACATTTATTTTGATCTTCAGTTCTGTTACAATGGTATTGGCAGTACACGAAGGACACAACATGAACAGAAAAGGTGTAGAAAAATATATGATTCTCACTATTATTGGAGGTGCAGCATTTGTAAGTTGCCAGGCTTGGGAATGGACGCATTTACTTACAGGCGAACACATAACATTATTAAATGATGGTACATTATCTGTTTTACCAACAACGGCAAGTTCAAATCCCTGGGGTTTACCTTTAGAACACAGTGCAATGTTGGCGGCTTTACAAAAAACTCCCCACGATCAATTGGCAAATATTGCTTCAACCATACATCATACAGGAACGGAAGCTTTGCATAATACTTATGCAATGTCAGATCCTGAACTGATGAACATGATCAGTACTTCTGAGATTCACGCAAATCATTTAGGTCGACCGGCATTTGGAAGCTACTTTTTTGGAATCACCGGCTTCCATGGCTTTCACGTTTTAAGTGGCGTTGTAATAAACATTGTGATGTACACTAAAACCAAGTTGGGGCATTTTGACCAGAGAGGGCATTACGAGATGATAGAAAAAGCAGGATTGTACTGGCATTTTGTAGATCTTGTTTGGGTATTTGTATTTCTTTGTTTTTATCTGGTATAAAAAACTAATTCCCTTTAATTGGTAATTTAAAATATTTTAAAATAGTTAAGTTTTGGTCTTGATGCTAACATCTAAATTATGAGTCAACATACTATATCACCTGAAATTACACACGAATCAGATCATTCTGAAGGTACCGGAAGAATTTGGAAAATATTTTGGGTACTTTCTCTGCTTACTGTCATTGAATTAGCTTTAGGATATTTCCTTTATTTTAAAGGAGCCGATATGGCTCACTTTGCAATTTTGGGTACCAAAATAGTAATAGGTGCTTTAACACTTTTAAAAGCATACTATATTGTATCTGTATTTATGCATTTGGGGGATGAAGTTAGAAACATGATTATGACTATAACAGTGCCTTTAGTACTTTTTATATGGTTCATAATAGCGTTCCTGTTTGACGGTAACAGTTGGAAAAATTTACGCAATACAAACGCAGGTAGTAAGCTCAATATTGAAAAAATTCAGACTGCTCCAATCAAAGAAGGATCACGAAAATAAAATATAAGAGTTTAAAAAAGCCATCAAAAATATGATGGCTTTTTTTTCGTATTTAAGGGTGGAAAAAAAGCAGTTGTAATCTACCTTTACTCATCTTCTAAACTGTAAGAAATTCTTTTAAATATATACTGTGAATAAAAAAGCCACACTTGCGCTACTACTTGCAATAATGCTGCCGATGACAGGATATTGGCTTGTAAAATACTTTAGCAAAGATGCAGTGCACATGCCCAAGAGATATTTTTTTGATGATGTTGCTGAAACATCAAAAAACGGAAAGTATATTACTGATACAGCATGGCACCGTGTAAAAAATATAAATTTTACAAACCAACTGGGTAAAAAAGTTTCGTTAGATGATTTGCACGGAAAAATAATTGTAGTAAATTTTTTCTTTACACACTGTCCCTCCATATGCCCAGGTTTGTCTCGTAACATGAAACGTCTACAAGACTCGTATATAAAAAATGACAGTATTGTACAGTTTTTATCTGTAAGTATTGATCCTGTAAGAGACACGGTTGCCCGCCTTAGGGCCTATGCTGATAGATTTAATGCTAACCATGACAGCTGGTGGTTTGTGACCGGAGATAAAAAAGAAATTTATGATTTTGCTATAAAAGAAATGAAAGCAAATGTTGCGGATGTTGGAGCCGATACCGCTTTCCCACATACTGAAAATTTCTTTTTACTCGATACCAACCGAGTAATACGTGGCTGGTACAATGGTTTTGATACTGTAAAACTGGCACAGCTTGCAAAAGATATTCCTACAATTATGCTGGAAAGGGATAAAAAAGCACCCTCTGTATTTAGAGATTTTATACCAATACTACCGGTTATTTTTGTAGGCATTGCACTTGTTATTATATTAATGGCATTTCTTAACCGAAATAAAAAATTAAAACCACAATATTAATGCTACAACCATCGCTTGAAAAAAATGACCGAAAAGCCAAAATTTTGATTTGGACTGTTTCCATTGTCGTGTTTGTAGCTGTTATAATTTTAAGTAAAGTAAAGTTGGTTTTAAACCTACCTTTTAATGTGCACGTATTTGCTACATTTAATGCAGTTGTTAATTCAATGGTTGCCCTTTTATTGCTTGCCGGCCTTGTCACTGCAAAAAGTAAAAATTATGCAATTCATAAAAAAATTATGCTGTCTGCTATTACCCTTTCAGTATTTTTTTTACTCAGTTATATTTGTCATCATCTGCTTGCAGGAGAAACAAAGTATGGCGATTTAAATCATGATGGGGTACTTAGCATGAATGAAACTGCCATGGCAGGCAGCTCAAGAGTGTTTTACTATATATTATTGGTGACTCATATTCCTTTGGCAGCAATCATTCTTCCTTTTATACTTTTTACTGCTTACCGTGCACTTACAGGCGAGTATGAAAAGCACCGTAGACTTGTGCGAATCACATGGCCAGTTTGGTTTTTTGTTGCGGTTAGTGGTGTGGTCGTTTATTTAATGATAAGTCCATATTACAACTAATCGAATGGTTTTTTAATTCTGCCTATGCTTTTACCACAGCTATCTTGTTTTTCCCCAGATAAGATATGAGAACTTCTATTCTATCGCCCACATTAAAGCCTTCTTCAAAATCAATTTTTGCCTGTATTTTATTGTTAATAACATTTAGATAAATACTGTGAGGAGATACTTTAAAAACCTCTGCTGATAAAGCTGTTTTTGTCTTAAATAATTTTACTGCCTGTTCAAACTCAGGTATGTATTTGTTGTTAAATAACGATGCAAATATTTTTTCTTTGCGTTCAATATTTTCTAAAGAAAAAAATACCTGTTCGTTTAAATCAAGTTCTTCGGGTATAATTTGCCATGGTGAAAATGGTACAGGAAAGAAAAGATAACTGTCAATTTCTTTTACGAAATATTTATCATCAACCATTTTCAAATAACCTATAAATTTATTTGTAAGCAAACTTTTATTTATCAGTACATCTAGTGTATTATTATATAAAAATTCTACGCTTGTAGCCATCATCCTATCGCCACGGTCAGATAATTTAACCATAAAACTTACCACATCTCCCACCATAAAATGATGGGTTTTTTTGATGAGTTTTTTTTCTTTTAATTCTTTCTGTTTTTTATCATCTATATCAGCACGAACGGTCTTTTTTTTATTAGCTTCTTCGTAATCAATCATGGCATATTTCTTATCATGATTTATAAAAGATATTTTTCCTTCTGTACGTTGGCTCATGTTATAAAGTTATAGTTTTGAAAATTGGTAAAAGCTTTAGGCAGATTTTTAAATTACAGACCCAGCTCTATTAAAGGATCCCAAAAGTATTTTTCAAAATCAATAATCGTTTCTTCTTTTACTTTTATTTTTTCTTTCAGCAACAATTCTTCCATTAAAGTAGGTGTGGCAAAATGGTGTTTACCTGTCAGCATTCCATTTCTGTTTACAACACGGTGAGCAGGTACTTTATTAGTTTGCTGATGAGCAGCATTCATTGCCCAACCTACCATGCGTGCCGATAATTTTGTACCTAAATATGCTGCTATCGCTCCATAAGAGGTAACCCTGCCTTTTGGTATTTGACGTACAACAGCAAATACATCTTCAAAAAAAGTGAATGTTTCTTTTTTCTTACTTGTTTCATTTATCTGTTTTTCTTTAGCCATGTAAATATTTATAAAATCTGTTTATTTAAAGCATCCTGTTCAATCTCTAATTGAAGTTCCTTATCAATATCTACTAAAATTTGCGGAAGTTTAAAACGGAGGTAATGTATTCTTTTACTCCCTGCAATATCCAGACTTTCATAGTGTGTTTTTATTTTTAATTCTTCAGCAATATTTTCTTTTTTATAAGTGTCTTCAAAATCCTCTATCATTTCTATACCCAGCATATCAGCTGCTTTTTTCGTATACAAATAAAGATCTGGTGAATCTGTTTTTAAATTTATACAGCCTTCGGTTTTTAATACCTGTTTGTATAATCTTAAAAAACGGGGGTGTGTTAATCTTTTTTTTGCCTTGGATAAGCGCAATTGCGGGTCAGGGAAGGTTATCCATATTTCATCAATTTCATCTTTTGCAAAATAATCTGGCAACTTATCAATTTGTGTTCTTAAAAAAGCTGCATTGGTAATTTTTTCATCTAAAGCTTTTTTGGCACCAATGTACATTCTGTTACCCTTAATATCTATGCCTATAAAGTTTTTGTTTGGGTGAAGTTTTGCTAGGCTAACGGTATATTCACCTCGACCGCAGGCAAGTTCTAATATAATTGGATGATCATTTTTAAAATGAGTGCGCCATGCACCTTGCATATTTTGTGGATATTCCAATACATTCTCAAATGATTTTATCTGGGCAAAACGAAGTAATTTTTTTTGTGCCATAGGGCTGCAAATATAAAAGTAAAATGAGATCATTACATATGTTCCTTTCTTTACCAAGCGGCACAGCATTTGCTAATACACAACTATTAAAAACTAAAATATATTAAAAATGAAAAAATTACTGAATCTAATCTTGTTTTCCTTTGCAATTACAGCAGGAGTACAGGCGCAAACAGATGTAAAAGTAAAAAAGACGGCTACACCGGTTCAAACGATACATAATGCGGTACACCGTCATAAACATTATAAAGGCTATAAAGTAAAAAAGAAGTACAATGACGGACACAAGACAAAAAAGAAGGTTGATACAAAAACCGGAGAAGTAGAAATTAAACACAATTAAACTTGTAGTATACGTTTACATGTTATAAAAAAAGCCGTTTTATCTTAAATGATAATCGGCTTTTTGATGTTAGGTAAGGTTGCAATTACACTAAAGATATATATCAAGGTTAATGTTTGGCGATGTTGGTCTTGCTTTTATCCGAGGCCTAAATTTGCAAAACTGATGTTGGTTACAATGTTAAGAAAGACTTGCAACAAATGCATTATTATGCACTGTGTTTAAAAAACTGAGGCTTTTTTAAACAGTATTTTTTTGAACTTTTGTGAAATGAACGACAAGCAAATAAACGCTCAAAACAAATACTCCAAAAAAAATATCAATCAATTTGCCTCAAAAGCAAACTTAAAAATGTTGAAAAAAAAGGTATAATACTGAAAAATAGTTGATAAAAACCTCGGTAACTCAATGTTTTTATCGGTCTTGAAAGAAGTTTAGTGAAAGTCGTTTCACTAAACTTTT
>JAYTCO010000331.1:0-1567 GCA_043736415.1 Ferruginibacter sp.
ACGTGGTGTTGCAGTTGCAAAAAGTGCTGAAGATGTAACAAGAATTTCAACCAATTTGTTGGGAGGAACATTGGTAACTATACAAACCGGCGAAGCTGGAAAAGTGGTAAATAAAATTTTGATTGCTCAGGATGTTTACTATGATGGTGCTAACCCTGTGAAGGAATTTTATCTATCTATTTTATTAGACAGAACAAAAGGTGAAAATGTAATAATGTACAGTACTGAAGGAGGTATGAACATTGAAGATGTAGCACATAATACACCTGAAAAAATATTTAAGGAATGGGTTCATCCGAGCGGAACTTTGCAGGCATTTCAGGCACGTAAAATTGCTTTTAATTTAGGTTTATCTGGCGAAGCTTTAAAAAACTGTGTAAAATTTGTTACCAATTTATATAATGCTTACGTTGGTTTGGATTGTGGAATGCTGGAAATAAATCCATTATTTAAAACAAGCGATGAAAAAATTATTGCCGTTGATTGTAAGATGAATGTAGATGACAATGCTTTGATGCGACATGCAGATATTATGGCCTTGCGTGATGTGAGTGAAGAAGACCCTACAGAAGTGGAAGCGGGAAAATACAATTTGAATTTTGTAAAATTAGATGGTAATGTTGGCTGTATGGTTAATGGTGCCGGGCTTGCAATGGCAACGATGGATATGATTAAATTAAGTGGCGGTGAACCTGCAAACTTTTTGGATGTAGGAGGTACAGCAAACGCACAAACTGTGGAGGCAGGTTTTCGTATAATAATGAAAGATCCAAAAGTAAAAGCAATTCTTATAAATATTTTTGGTGGTATTGTTCGCTGCGATCGTGTGGCACAAGGCGTTATTGATGCATATACAAGTATTGGCAATATTAATATTCCAATAATAGTTCGTTTGCAGGGTACCAATGCAGATGTTGCTAAAAAATTAATTGACGAAAGTGGCCTAAAAGTACAGAGTGCTATTTTGTTAAGTGAAGCTGCTGATTTGGTAGGTAAAGCAGTTGCTTAAAAAATAAAGATTAAAGTTTTTAAAAAAATCCCGTTCACTTTACGAACGGGATTTTTTATTAAAATACTAGAATACAAAATATTTTTTAAGTTGGAGATTTACTGTAAACAAAAAGCTTCTCCATTGAAGAGAAGCTTTCAGCATTAAGAATAATAATGTATTATGATTTTGGAACCAAAACAGCATTAACCACGTGTATTACACCATTGCTTTGGTTTACATCTGCAATAGTTACATAAGATTTTCCGCCTGATGTATCCATAATTTGTATTTTTTTACCTTTCAAAGAAAGTGTAAGGTTTGGACCTGCTACAGTTTTAAGCGTTGCTTTGCCACGTCCAGCTTTAATTTTTGCTACAAGATCAGCTGCACTTAATTTACCGGCAACTACATGATATGTAAGTACAGTTTGCAACATCTTTTTGTTTTCTGCTTTCAATAAAGTTTCTACAGTTCCTTTAGGCAGTTTATCAAAAGCTTTATTTGTTGGAGCAAACACTGTGAATGGTCCTGCGCTTTGTAAAGTTTCTACCAAACCAGCCGCTTTTACTGCTGCAA
>JAYTCO010000332.1:0-3859 GCA_043736415.1 Ferruginibacter sp.
GAGCGAAAGGGGCATTACATGAAGGCTGACTTGCTACAATCGCAGTTTGATATTTTAGAAGAACCTACGAATGCTTTGACGATAAGCATTCAACTTTCAGTGGAAGAAATTGTAGCAACTATCGTAAAACACTTTTCGCTGTCAACTCAATTTAAAACAAAGCAATAGATATTAAACTGTAGTACTGCTCAATTACAACTGCGATTTTTTGTTCGTAGAAGCCAACATACAGCTGCCGCTTGCACATAACGGTAAACCACAAATAATGGTGGTGATCTCAGCCTTCGTTGGTGCCGACACTTCACATTATTAAACGCCAAGGCTTGGTCTTTTGACCAGCCGATCTATTTATAAAAGTCTTTATTAATTAAAAAAATATCACCAGTTTTCGGCTGGTCAAAAGACCAACCCTCGACGTCTCACGAGTACAGGCGTTGGGCGCTCAAAAAGTTGCGAGTTGACCAACGCAGGCGAAGGATAAGGATTAGAGTTATAACTCTTCCATTCATCACCCATAAACTTTTCTATTAGCAACATTTACTCACATCCAGTTTAATCAATTGTATCAACTTTTATCCCGCTTGAATAGTATACTATTTTGTGTAAATTAATTTATACCTTTTAGTATAAATTAAATTCGTTTGTCTATCTTTACAATTGAAAGTTTGCATGAAACATCTAAAAAATTCTAAAAATCATGAGCAAAGAAGCATCCACCGCAACCCTTGAAGATTATACCAGGAGTGATTACAAATATGGGTTTACCAGTGATATTGATACTGAACTTATCCCAAAGGGTTTAAATGAAGAAACCATCCGGTTGATATCTTCTAAAAAGGAAGAACCGCAATGGTTGCTTGAATGGCGTTTAAAGGCTTTTAGGCATTGGGAGAAAATGACTGAACCCAAATGGCCGAATGTAAAATATCCACCTGTAAATTACCAGGACATTATTTATTATGCTGCGCCAAAACAGAAAAAGGTACTGAACAGTTTAGATGAAGCAGATCCTGAATTATTAAAAACTTTTGAAAAACTGGGCATTTCTATAGGAGAACAAAAACGATTAACAGGTGTGGCCGTTGATATAGTAATAGACAGTGTATCTGTTATTACCACTTTTAAAGAAGCCTTATCCGAATTGGGTATTATCTTCTGCTCCTTTGGCGATGCCGTAAGAGAACATCCGGAGTTGGTGAAGAAATATTTGGGAATGGTGGTTCCCTCTACCGATAATTTTTATGCTGCACTTAATTCTGCCGTATTCACCGACGGTTCGTTTTGTTACATTCCAAAAGGAGTTAAGTGTCCGATGGAGTTGTCAACTTATTTTCGAATTAATGCAGAGGGATCTGGTCAGTTTGAAAGAACACTTATTGTAGCCGAAGCAGGCAGTTATGTGAGCTACCTGGAAGGTTGTACTGCTCCCATGAGAGATGAAAACCAATTGCATGCAGCGGTAGTGGAACTCATCGCATTTGATGATGCACAAATAAAATATTCCACCATTCAAAATTGGTACCCCGGCGATAAAGATGGTGTAGGTGGTATCTATAATTTCGTAACAAAAAGAGGATTGTGCGCAGGGGTAAGATCTAAAATAAGTTGGACACAAGTTGAAGCAGGTTCTGCCATTACATGGAAGTATCCAAGCTGTATTTTAAAAGGCGATTATTCAACAGGTGAGTTTTATTCTGTAGCCGTTACCAATAATTTACAACAAGCAGATACAGGAACCAAGATGTGGCATATTGGTAAAAACACCAGCAGTACCATTATATCCAAAGGCATCTCCGCAAGCCAAAGCAACAACTCGTACAGGGGTATGGTTAAAGTAGGGAAAAATGCAGAAAACGCTAAGAATTTTTCGCAATGTGATTCTTTATTAATGGGAGATAAATGCGGTGCACATACTTTTCCTTACCTGGAAATTGACAATGATACAGCACAAATAGAACACGAAGCCACCACTTCTAAAGTAGGCGAAGACCAGCTTTATTACTGTATGCAAAGAGGGCTGAAACAGGAAGATGCCATTAACCTAATTGTGAATGGATATTGCAAGGATGTGTTTAAAGAATTGCCCATGGAATTTGCTGTGGAAGCACAAAAATTACTTGCTGTAAGTTTAGAAGGTAGCGTAGGATAAAATAATAATTAAATATAAAAACAGTACTCATGTTAATAATAAAAAATTTGCACGCAGCAATTGAAGGGAAAAAAATATTGAATGGCATTAACCTCCAGGTAAAAGCCGGCGAAGTGCACGCTATAATGGGTCCAAACGGGGGTGGAAAAAGTACGCTGGCACACGTTTTAGCTGGCAGGGAAGGTTATGAAATTACGGAGGGTAGTGTTACCTATATGGGAAAAGACCTTCTTGAATTATCAGTGGACGAACGTGCCAGGGAAGGTATATTTCAGGCATTTCAATACCCTATAGAAATACCGGGAGTAAGTACGGCAAACTTTCTTAAACATACCATTAATGCTGTAAGAAAACACCAGGGAAAGCCGGATTTAAGTGCCACAGAAATGTTGAAATATATTAAAGAGAAGGCAAAAATGGTGGAGATGGAAGATGGGTTTTTAAGCCGTTCGTTAAACCAGGGATTTTCGGGCGGAGAAAAAAAACGGAATGAAATTTTACAAATGGCAGTGTTGGATCCAAACCTTGCCGTGTTGGATGAAACGGATTCAGGGCTTGATATTGATGCGCTAAAAATAGTTGCCAATGGGGTGAATCAATTAAAAAGAAAAGACAACGCCTTCATAGTTATTACGCACTACCAAAGATTACTCGATTATATTATTCCTGATTTTGTGCATGTGTTATACAATGGACAAATCGTTAAATCTGGCGACAAAAATTTAGCATTGAAGCTGGAAGAAAAAGGGTATGACTGGATCAAAGAAGAAATAGCAACATTATCAACATTTTAAAAAAGACAGGTATGGCAACTTTAAATTCACCGGACAATAACGATAACAGGGAAAAGTTTATTGAACTATTCCAAAAGTATGAAAATGGGCTTAACGGGCAGAAAAAGTATACCGGGCATACGATTCAAAAAACGGCGATTAAACGATTGAGCAACGACATAAATTTCCCCAGCCGTAGAAATGAGGATTGGAAATATACCAGTGTTGCAGGGTTACTCCAACCCCCATACCAGCAGCCAAAGCCTGTTGAGCTTGCTGCCGCTGATATAAAGCCTTTTCTTTTTGAAGGGCTGGATGTATACTTACTCGTTTTTATAGATGGTAAATACAATAAAGTGCTTTCTTCAAAAGATGAGTTATTGAAAAATATTACTGTACAGGAAATTGCTGCCGGCTTGCAGGAAGATGGATTGACAAAAAAAACAACCTCCGGGTATTTGAATAAATGGGCAAGCGAAACGAATAATTCTTTTATGGTATTAAATACCGCCTTCGCTCAAAATGGAATTTATATCCATGTGCCAGATGGATTGCTTGTAGATCGTCCGCTTCACCTATTGAATATAGCGCATGCAGATGAAGCGCCAACAGTGATCAGTCCGCGAAAAATAATAGTAGCCGGGGCAAATAGTAAAGTAACAGTTATAGAAACCTATCAGCAGTTTACCGATAACCAACAAACTTATTTTACGAATACGGTTACACAGTTGGTTTTAAAACAAAATACGGTTGTTGATCATTATAAAATTCAGGATGAAGGAGCACATGCGTTTTTTATCAATAATACAGAGGTAGAGCAGATGCGTGACAGTACCTATAACTCGTATGTAGTTGATTTGGGTGGAAAATTAGTAAGGAATAACCTAAGCGCTGTTTTAAAGGATAGCGGAACAAATACCAATTTGTATGGCATTTA
>JAYTCO010000333.1:0-9039 GCA_043736415.1 Ferruginibacter sp.
CACAAAAATTTTGAATGAAATAGGTTTTACAGTAATAAGATTTTCTAATGATGAAGTCTTAGGTAATATCTCTTTTGTTTTAAATAGTATTAAAGACACTTTAAAGAAATTAAGCACCCCAACCACTGAAAAAAATTTAGAAGGTAATGAATTCAGTCACCCCTCTACACTCCGTGGAGAGGGGTCGGGGGTGAGGTGTTACACCACAAGACCCGATACAATTTTCGGGGTAGATTTTTTAGTAGTTGCACCAGAGCACCCAATCGTAAACAGTTTAGTTTCTGCAGAACAAAAAACGGCTATAGATGAATATCTAACTTATGTAAAAAGCCGCAGTGACAGAGAGCGGATGAGTGAAGTAAAACAAATTACCGGTTGTTTTACGGGGGCATATGCAATAAACCCTTTTAACGGAAAACAAATACCCGTATGGATTGCAGAGTATGTGTTGGCAGGTTATGGCACAGGTGCGATAATGGCAGTGCCATGCGGCGACCAGCGTGATTTTGCCTTTGCAAAACATTTTAATATTCCCATTACAAATATTATTGGTAAGCATTATAATGGTGAAGAAGCAAACTCAACCAAAGATGCAACACTGCAAAATTCCGAATTTTTAGATGGCATGTTAATGAAAGATGCTATTGCAGTTGCAATTAATGAAATAGAAGAACTTAACATTGGCAAACGAAAAATTAATTACCGCATGCGTGATGCGGGGTTTAGCCGACAGCGTTATTGGGGCGAACCTTTTCCAATTGTTTGGCAAGATGGTATGGCTATTCCATTAAATGAAAATGAATTGCCGCTGGAACTTCCTCATGCAGAAAAATACGGTCCCGGGCCTGAAGGTGAAGGTCCGCTGGCGAATATGGAAGATTGGGTAAATACAGAAAACGGGCGACGTGAAACTTCTACCATGCCCGGCTATGCAGGTTCTTCATGGTATTTTTTGCGATACATGGATCCACACAATAACGACACATTTTGCAACAGAAAAGTAAGCGATTACTGGAACCAGGTAGATGTATATGTAGGCGGTACCGAGCATGCAGTTGGTCATCTATTGTACAGTCGCATGTGGACAAAAGTGTTATTTGACCTTGGCTATATTGGCTTTGATGAACCCTTTAAAAAATTAGTGAATCAGGGGATGATACAGGGAAGTAGTAGGTTTGTGTTTAGGTTAGATGAGTATTTTGTCAAAGAAAAAAATATAGAGATTGACTACGCATCTAATAAGACAGTTTTTCTTTCAATAAATATTTTTTCCAAATTAAGGAACTTTGAATCTAAAGATGAAGCGGGAGGCAACTCATTTAGAGATGATGCTATTGATTTAATAAACAAGTTTTTTGATGTAAAATTGGACAAGGAAATAAATACTTATAAAACAAAAATATCACCGATCCATGTTGACGTAAACATAGTTGATGGCTTCGAACTAAATCTTAATGAATTCAAAAAATGGAAAAATGGTGAATATGCAAATGCAGAATTCATTTTAGAAGAAGACGGCAAATACATCTGTGGAGCAGAAGTAGAAAAAATGTCCAAGTCAAAATACAACACAGTAAATCCTGATGTGTTGGTTGATAAATATGGTGCTGATACTTTCCGCATGTATGAAATGTTTTTAGGTCCGGTAGAACAAAGCAAACCTTGGGATACAAAAGGTATTGAAGGCGTACACCGCTTTTTAAAAAAGTTATGGCGGTTGTTTTACACAGATGTTAATCCTGCAACAAATGCACCCAGCAAACAGGTTTGGAACGAGGAAAAACCTACGGATGCAGAGTATAAAATTCTGCACAAAACCATTAAAAAAATTGAGCAGGATACTGAGAACTTTTCTTACAACACAGCTGTTGCAGCTTTTATGATTGCTGTAAACGAACTGGCAGATGCAAAATGTTTTAAGAAAGAAATCTTATCGCAGTTACTAATTATTCTTTCACCATATGCGCCGCATATTACCGAAGAGTTGTGGAATTTATTAGGCTGCGAAAGTTCTATACTGAATGCAACATATCCAAACCTTGAAGAAAAATATTTACTCGAAGCCACAAAAGAATATCCGGTTTCCATCAACGGAAAAATGCGTTCTTCTATCAATCTACCAACAGAAGTAACAGAAGAAGAAGCAAGACAGGCAGTGCTTTCAACCGAAGCCATTTTAAAATGGCTTGAAGGAAAAGAAGTAAAGAAATTTATTTTTGTAAAGGGTAGAATGATAAATGTGGTTGTTTAGTATTGAACCACAAAGGCGCTAAGAATTGAAAGAAACACGAAGGATTTTTAACACAAATTATTTTTTAACACAAAGAGCACGGAGGTTTTACACAAAGTTCGCAAAGATTTTAATCTTGTGTTCTTTGTGTTGTGTTTCCTTAGTGTGCTTTGTGTTTAATTTTTTTGTTTATAAAAAGCAGAATTTAAATTTGTGTTCTTTTTGTTCTATTTCCTTTGCGCCCTTTGTGTTTAACTTTCTTACCTTCAACCAATGAATCAAGACTTAGCTTTTACGCTTCAAAAATACAAGCCAACTTATCATCCGGTTGTGAAAATTGATGTTGAAAAAGATAAGATAATACCTTTTGATTTCACAGAAGCCAATAAAGAAATTACGCTGGAATTAATTTCAGATACCACCCAATTTTCTCAATGGGTTAATCAAAAATTAACAACCGAAAAAGCCACATTTGGTATTGGAGGCTACAACGAAAATCGCACTTTGTACAGCCGCAGTAAATTATTTGCCGGTGGGCAGGCACGCACATTGCATTTAGGCGTAGATATTTGGGGAGCTGCAGGTACGCTTGTTCATGCACCTATCGGAGGAATGGTTCACAGTTTTGCCTTCAACGATAATTTTGGTGATTATGGTGCTACCATCATTTTGCAGCACAATTTAAATACAACTTCTTTTTATACTTTATACGGTCACCTTTCTTTAGCAGATCTTACCGAAATGCGTGTTGGTAAATTTGTAACCCGTGGCGAAGTGTTTGCTCATTTTGGTGAACCTCAGGAGAACGGCAACTGGCCTCCACACCTTCATTTTCAGGTTATTGAAGATATTGGTTTGCACATGGGAGATTACCCCGGCGTATGCAGCATAAAAGAAGCCGGAAAGTATTTAAAGAATTGTCCCGATGCTAATTTAATGTTGAATTTTTAAAAAAATTTTAAAAAGTTAAAAAAGTTAAGACAAACAGATCATGTGTAACAGCCGAAAAATGATTTTCTGCCGAAAGGCTGGCGGATGGGCAGTAGTACCCCACAGGAATGAGCGCAGCGAAATGACGAGGAGTACTACACACAGCCGCAACAAATGTTTTATAGAATTCCAACTACCCAAAGCCCCAAATTTCCGTATATTTAAACTGTATATCACTTAATAAAGTTTATTTTTGTCCCTACAATTTTACAAATGGAAATAACGCCCGGTCCTCTTCTTCAGCAAATTGACAACCCTGCAGATCTTAAAAAATTAAGTAAGGATGATATGCAACAGGTTTCGGATGAATTGCGCCGATATATAATTGACGTAGTAAGTTTGCATGGCGGACATTTTGCATCGAGCCTTGGTGTGGTCGAGCTTTCAGTGGCATTACATTATGTTTTTAATACACCTTACGATCAGTTGGTTTGGGACGTGGGTCACCAGTCTTACGGTCACAAAATATTGACCGGTCGCCGGGATAGTTTTCCAACAAACAGAAAACAAAATGGCCTGAGCGGCTTCCCAAAACGCAGCGAAAGCGAGTACGATACTTTTGGTGTAGGACATTCTTCCACCTCTATTTCTGCGGCGTTGGGTATGGCAATGGCAAGCCAGTACAAGGGTGAAACCGACAGACAACATATTGCTGTTATTGGCGATGGCGCAATGACGGCAGGTTTATCTTTTGAAGCCATGAACCACGCCGGTATTGAAAAAAGTAATATCATTATTATTTTAAATGATAACTGCATGAGCATTGACCCAAATGTGGGGGCGCTCAAAGAATATTTAACTGATATTACAACATCGCACACATACAATAAAGTAAGGGATGATGTTTGGAATTTACTTGGCAAATTACCGGTAGGTAAAACCTTTACCCGCAGCATGGCAGCCAAACTTACAGATGGTTTAAAAGGAATGGTAAGCAGCAGCAGCAATTTATTCGAGGCTTTAAAACTTCGGTATTTTGGTCCGATAGATGGACACAATGTGGCAAAATTGATTGAAACTTTACAGGATTTAAAAGATATTCCCGGCCCCAAATTATTACATATAAAAACAATAAAAGGCAAGGGATTTGAACTGGCCGAAAAAGACCAAACCAAATGGCATGCTCCGGGTTTGTTTGATAAAGTAACCGGCGAAATTGCTAAGAAGGTTTTTGCTGTAAAACAGGCACCAAAATATCAGGATGTATTTGGTCATACTATTATAGAGCTGGCAGAAAAAAATGATAAAATAATGGGCGTAACACCGGCAATGCCGAGTGGCTGCTCCTTAAAATTTATGATGGAAGCAATGCCGCATCGGGCTTTTGATGTTGGCATTTGCGAACAACATGCCGTAACACTAAGTGCGGGAATGGCAACCCAGGGGTTAAGGGTTTTTTGCAATATCTACAGCACTTTTATGCAGCGTGCGTATGATATGGTTATACACGATGTAGCCATACAAAAACTACCGGTTATTTTCTGTTTAGATCGTGCAGGTTTGGTTGGCGAAGATGGCCCGACGCACCATGGCTGTTACGATATTGCTTACATGCGTTGCGTACCGCACATGATTGTAAGTGCGCCAATGAACGAAGGCGAACTGAGAGATTTAATGTATACGGCACAGTTAGAAAAAAACCAGTTACCATTTTCCATTCGCTACCCTCGTGGCGAAGGCACAATGCCTGAGTGGCGTACAGAAATGAAAGAAATTAAAATAGGTACCGGCCGTAAATTAAAAGACGGCGAAGAGATTGCGATTTTGAGTTTTGGTCACCCTGGTAATTTTGCTGCAGAAGCTATACGTGATGTAAAAAAAGAAGGC
Organism: Ferruginibacter sp.; assembly: GCA_043736415.1. Lineage (GTDB taxonomy): Bacteria > Bacteroidota > Bacteroidia > Chitinophagales > Chitinophagaceae > Ferruginibacter. The sequence goes on from JAYTCO010000333.1 coordinate 5,048, forward strand.
ATTAACCCTGCACATTACGATATGCGTTTTGCAAAGCCTTTAGATGAAGAAATGCTGCACGAAGTATTTGCAAAATTTAATAAAATAATTACCATTGAAGATGGTACAATAGTAGGTGGTATTGGCTCTGCAATATTAGAATTTATGAATGAGCATGGCTACAAAGCTGATGTAAAAATTATGGGCATACCCGATGCTTTGGTTGAACACGGCACACCAAAACAATTGTATGCAGAAATAGGAATTGATGCCAATGGAATTGCAAATATGTTGCGGAGTTTAGTAGAGACAAAAGTGTTGGCGTAAAATATTTTTTAAAATTTCAGTCCCATAAATACGAAAGTCTTTTGTGGGATTTTTTTGTGCGGTAAACCCAAATTCTTTTATCAACATTTGTTCGGGCTGTCTGTAGTAGTGCCGCCAAATTGTTTATTATAATACAACGCTAAATTTTGCGGCAGCTACTACTGCCCATCCCGCCGCTTTTCGGTTGTATATCATTTTTCAACTTTTATTATGCAACAGATAAAAATGTATGTATTGATCTTAACTTTATCTTTAAATATAATTACACCAATACTCTAAGCTTACAGTAAAATGAAAAACAGAACAAAAACAGGGGAGAAAAATGTGTTGGGTAGCGATCTTCAAATTGCAGGTACCAATCCGCTAACCGGTTATTACAGAGATGGGTTTTGTTCCACAGGTGAAAGCGATAGAGGTGTACATGTAATTGCTGCTACTATAACAGACGAGTTTTTACAATTTTCAAAATCGAAAGGCAATGATCTCATTACTCCGATACCCGAATATAATTTTCCGGGTTTAAAAGCAGGAGATTGTTGGTGCTTATGCGCCTTACGTTGGAAAGAAGCTTTTGATGCAGGTGTAGCACCACCGGTAATTTTAGAAGCAACACACGAAAAAGCACTACAATTTGCAACAATTTCTGAATTGAAAACTGCTATAAAATCTTAAATACCGTTTCAATTGTAATTAAAATACCTGCGCTCAGTCAAGAGTAAAATCAAAGTGAAACTTTATAAAGAATTAATTCCGTCTTGTAAAAAAATGCACAGCTGTATTTTAATTATACAGCTGTGCAAAATATTTTCACTAAAAAAAATTCAGAACTTATAAACAAACTAATTCTTAGCTATATTTTCAACTGCATGAATAGCTTTCAAGGTTTTAAAAACCGAATCCGGCGTTACAGAAATTGAATCAATTCCTTCTTCTACCAAAAACTGCGCAAAATCAGGAAAATCGGATGGTCCCTGCCCGCATATACCAACTTTTACATTATTTGCTTTGGCAGCTTTAATCAGCATTCGTATCATCTCTTTTACAGCAGGGTTTCTTTCATCATATAAATAGGCAACCAAAGATGAATCTCGGTCCAACCCCAAAGTAAGTTGTGTAAGGTCATTAGAACCTATTGAAAACCCATCTATGTGTTTTGCAAATTCATTTGCAAGAATAACGTTACTCGGTACTTCAGCCATTAAATAAAGCTCAAGCCCATTTTCGCCCCGTTTTAAACCATATTCTGTCATTACTTCCTGCACTTTTAAACATTCTTCGACGGTACGTGTAAACGGAAGCATCGCTACAACATTGCTTAATCCCATTTTTTCTCTCACCAACTTAATGGCTTTACACTCCAGGCCATAAGCTTCTTTGTAATCTTTATTGTAGTAACGGGATGCTCCACGCCAGCCAATCATTGGGTTTTCTTCATCAGGCTCAAAATAGTGCCCACCAAGCATATTTTTGTATTCATTGGTTTTAAAATCTGAGAAGCGCACAATAACTTTATTGGGATAAAATGCAGATGCAATTTTTGCTATACCGTAAGAAAGTTGTTCAACAAAAAAAGTTTCTTCATTTTCATAACCTCTTTTTATTTCTGTTATTTTTTTTGTGAGCTCGGGATCATTTAGCGTTTTATGTCTTAACAATGCCATTGGATGAACCTTAATGTAATTGTTGATAATGAATTCTTCACGTGCAAGTCCAACACCCGAGTTTGGTAAGTGAGAATATTTAAATGCCAGATCCGGCGATGCAACATTGAGCATAATCGGAGTATTTACTTTTGGTAAATCCTTCATACTGGTTTCAATCCTTTCAAAAGGAATAGCCCCTTCATATACTAAACCTACGTCACCTTCTCCACAGGAAACGGTAATTATTTGTCCGTCAGAAAGAACATCTGTTGCAATTTTACTACCAACTATTGCAGGCACACCAAGTTCACGAGCAACAATTGCTGCATGGCAGGTTCTACCGCCTTTATTTGTAACAATGGCCGATGCTTTTTTCATTATCGGTTCCCAATCCGGATCCGTCATATCTGTTACCAACACATCACCTGCTTCAAATTCCTGCATTTCCGTTACCCGATTATCCAGAGAAAATAAAATTCTTACTTTACCTGAACCCATTTTATCACCAACTGCAATTCCTTTTAGTATAAGTTTATTATGACGTTCATTATCGGCAATTTGATATTCGACTATTTTATCTGTTTCTTTTTGTGAATGAATCGTTTCCGGGCGAGCCTGTACGATAAACAATTCTTTGGAAATACCGTCAATAGCCCACTCTACATCCATTGGGCACCAGTGTCCTTTTAATTTTGTATAATATTCTTCAATTTGCACTACCCATTTGGAAAGTTGAATAATGCGTTCGTCGGTAAGGCAAAATCGATTTTGAAAATGCTTTTCTACGGGGATTATTGTAACCCTTTCATCAGGATTATCACCATAAACCATCTTCTTATCTTTAATACCCATCTTTTTTTCTACTATTGGGGTAAAGCCTGATTTAAGAGTAGGTTTAAAAACAATATATTCATCAGGAGATACTGCGCCTTGTACAACTAATTCACCAAGACCAAAAGAGGCGTTAATTACGACCACATCTTTAAATCCGCTTTCGGTATCTATAGAAAATGCTACACCTGAAGCTCCCAAATCTGAGCGAACCATTTTTTGTATACCAACCGATAAGCCAATTTGAAAATGATCGTACCCAAAACTTTGGCGATAACTAATTGCCCTATCTGTAAATAATGAAGCGAAACAATTTCGAACTGCTGCAAGTAAAGATTCCGGCCCACGTACATTTAAATATGTTTCTTGCTGACCGGCGAAGGATGCGTCAGGTAAATCTTCTGCAGTTGCTGAAGACCGAACCGCTACATCAGTCATATCCTGATCGTATTCATTTGAAAGGGAATAATATCTTGATATAATTTCAGATTCTAAATCGGGTGGAAATTTGCCGTTTTTAATTAACTGCCTAACTTTTAAACCTGTGCGTCTTAATGATTCAAGATTGGAAAGTTCCATCTGACCGACTATTTCCTTAATACTGGCATCCAAAGTATTGTGTTCTATAAAAGCCGCATAAGCATCTACAGTAAGAATAAAACCTCCGGGAATTTTAATCCCTAAAGAGGTAAGGTTTTGGATCATCTCTCCAAGAGACGCATTTTTTCCGCCCACAGTGTTGAGATCACTTAAACTAACTTCAGATAGTCCAACAATAAATTTTTTTTCTTGCATAAATAGTTTTGAGAAATAGGAACATTTAAATCACATCAAATATAGAGATAAACAGTTTGTACCATTCAAGAAAACATGATTAATAATTAAATATTCCCTGTTGCAAAAGGTAAAAAACAATATGATAAGATTTATGGCCAAAACCGGTAAAAAGTATCTTAAATAATTTGAAAAAGCTTTAGCTTAATACTACGTTTAATTAAATTAACACAGAATAAATTGGGGAGATACAAAGCGAAACATGCATAGAATTTAAAAGAATTGTGCTTGGGCTTAAATGGAGGATATACATGCATAAAAAAACCCTTGACACGATTAAGTGTAAAGGGTTTTAATAAATAAATATGGCAACTACCTACTCTCCCACATTTTTGTGCAGTACCATCGGCCATGAGGGGCTTAACTTCTCTGTTCGGT
>JAYTCO010000334.1:0-1561 GCA_043736415.1 Ferruginibacter sp.
AGGGTTCGTGTTTCTATCACAAGATCAGAACCGTTGATTACGTTCCTGATTAAATAAGGTTTATTGGAAAACACAGAAACAGCAAAGGGATTCAACTGTGGAGAAAACATGCTTCTACTTGCCTGCAGGCTTACCCAAACACCAGGCAGCAATAAGCGATATGGCTGTTTGGAGCCATTCATTCCACAAAAGCTGAATATTACAACAGCAGATTGCTTTCCCGAAAACAAGTTCGGGACGCTGTCCCTATCAATAACGAACCCTACCATACCAGCACCTAAGTCATTTACAAATCTCAATACAAAAACGCATTGAAACAACAAGGCCAAACCCTCAACTTGTCCCGACCATTTATGAGTAGCATTACATCTCAATCAAAGAACCCCGGCGCAAAATGACGACAATAATTTTCTTTGACTATTATCTTTCGTCAAAAAGTTATAGTAAAGGTGGCTCCTTCATTCAATTTACTCTCTACACTTATGCGGCCACCCATGCTGGTTATGTGGTTGTATATTAAGTAAAGACCGATGCCTTTACTGTCATTATGGTGGTGAAATTTCTGGTGTAATCCAAAAATCTTATCCTTCACCTTATCCATATCGAACCCTAAACAATTATCACTAAAAATTAATTGCTTAACACCGTTGATTGGGCTGGTTTGGATTGATATTACGGGAAGACAACCGGGTTTTGCATATTTGATAGAATTGGTAAGTAAGTTTAGGAAGATGCTTTGCAGGTAAGTCTTATTAAAGTTTACAGTTTTAAGCTGCGAGAAATCTGCATTAATAGTAACCCCGGAGTCTTCAATTAAAGAACGTATGGAGCGAAGCACTCCGTTAAGGACTTCATTAAAATCCAACTCTTCTATCTGCTGGTTTGCGCTCTCTTTTTGAACTAAAACATCAACGTAATCACTTAGGGTTTGCTTCAAATTTTCGCTTGCAGATTTAAGAATATTTATATATCCAAGCGTTTCCTGGTCTTCTATTTTTGAAACATTTAAAAGACTAAAAATAGAGAGTAAATTATTTATAGGGGACCTTAAATCATGAGCAGTAGTAAAGGTTAACTTTCGTAGATCCGTGTTAACTTTTGTCATATTTAAGAGAAGTGCGTTTCTTTCCTCTTCAAGTCTCTTTCTATAGGTTATGTTTTTAGCAATTGCAAATACCAATTGGTCTCTGTCAATATTCATCGAGGTCCAGGCAAGCCACACCAGCTCTCCATTTTTTGTTACGTACCGATTTTCAAAATTAATGAGTGGCTTACCTCTGGTAAGCTCCCCTCTTACTTTACTTGTAACGGCCCTGTCTTCTATATAAACAAAATCATTTATAGGCCTGGATAACAGCTCATCGTTTGTATATCCTAATAATTTAGAAACACCAGGATTTATTCTTTTAAAAAAACCATCAAACCCCGCAATACACAATAGGTCTGCAGACAATTCGAAAAACAATTCGAAGTTATAATCGATAACTGCATCTGAATTTAACAGTTGTGCTTGAGGCATTTTCCAGGTTTATTGATGATGCTGCGGCTACTTATTAAACGT
>JAYTCO010000335.1:0-3848 GCA_043736415.1 Ferruginibacter sp.
GTGCTTACCCTTGCGAAATAGCGCCAAATACTCTTGCTCACCAGATTTATGGCAGCGATTTAATCAGTGAACGCCACCGCCATCGTTGGGAGTTTAACAATAATTATTTAAACGATTTTGAGCAGGCAGGTATGCTTGCCAGCGGTAGAAACCCTGCCAGTAAATTGGTGGAAATTGTGGAATTAAAAGGCCATCCATATTTTATTGGTGTGCAGTACCATCCTGAGTTAAAGAGTACCGTTGAAAATCCGCATCCATTGTTTGTAAATTTTGTAAAAGCTGCAGGTGCCTTTGCAGAGCTTAAAATAAAAATGCAAATTTCTAAAGGCGAAACGATTCATTCATGATGCAAAAGTTGAGCATGGATGATCTGAACAGGATCAGTGCCGAAGAATTTAAGCGATCGGAAAAAGCACCGGTTATTGCTGTGTTGGAAAACATTAGAAGTGCATACAATGTTGGAAGTGTTTTTAGAACAGCTGATGCATTTTTATTGGAAGCTATTTACATTACCGGTTACACTTGCACGCCTCCTCACAAAGAAATTAAAAAAACGGCTCTCGGAGCAGAAGATACTGTAGAGTGGAAACATTTTGTTGATGCTGCGGAAGCTATTTTTAGCTTAAAAGAAAAAGGTTATAAAGTCTATGCAGTAGAGCAGGTGGTGAATAGTATTGCTTTGCAAAATTTAAGTTTATCAGCCAAAGAAAAGGTTGCATTTGTTTTTGGGAATGAAGTAAGTGGAGTGGAGTCTAGCACAATTGCCTTGTGTGATGGATGTGTAGAAATTCCGCAGTTTGGCACTAAGCATTCTCTAAATATTGCTACGGCAGCAGGTGTTGTGTTGTGGGAAGCGACGAAGCCTAAAACTTCGACCTAACAACTGTTAAGACTTTTTTTCCTCACTTGTAAATGGATGAATACAATTTTTTAAGTTAGTACCTTTATAAAAATTTTATTATGAATTCTATAATTGCAAGCCCAAAAACGGAGGCTGAGACAAAAGCAGTCTTAGATTTCTTAAACTCAATGAAGATAGATGTTGAGGTTTATGAAAAGCCCTCAAAAGAAGAGGTATTAAAAAGTATAGAGCAGGGATTTAAGGAGTTAAAAATGCACAAAGAAGGTAAATTAAAGTTGCAAAATTTCTCAGAATTACTAGATGAATTATAATATTGTAAATACCCCGGAGTTTGCAAAAGAAATAAAGAAACTTCTCAAAAAGTATCCAACTTTTAAAAATGAGTTAGTCAACTTAAAAAGTTCACTTGAAAATAATCCTTTTCAAGGAACATCGTTAGGTAATAATGTTTTTAAAATTCGTTTATCAATAAAAAGTAAAGTTGCAGGAAAAAGAGGCGGAGCAAGGGTTATAACTTTTATAGAAGTCAAAGATTCCCAAATTGTATTGGTCAGTATTTATGATAAATCTGATCAAGAAACAATTACAATTAAAGTAATAAACGAACGAATCAAAAATTTTCTATCCTAATTTCTTTCATGCCATCTATTAAAAATTATCTTTCTCTAATAAAATTTTCGCATACGATTTTTGCAATGCCCTTCGCATTGATAGGATTTTTTTTAGGAGTGAATCATTTGAATTATCAAAATCAAAAAGCTAACAATTCTTCCTCTATTAGCACATCAGCAAATTATTACATTATCACGTTTGCCCTTGTTGTTCTTTGCATGATAACTGCCCGTTCTGCAGCAATGGCATTTAACCGATACCTCGACAGGCAGTTTGATGCTAAGAATCCTCGTACTGCCATCCGTGAAATACCTGCAGGTATTGTCTCTGAAAAAAATGCATTGTTCTTTACTATTTTAATGTGTATACTGTTTGTGATTTGTACCTTTTTTATAAACAGTATTTGCTTTTACTTATCGCCGATTGCATTGTTTGTAATATTATTTTACAGTTACACAAAGCGGTTTACTTTTTTATGTCACCTGGTTTTAGGTGTGGGTTTAAGCCTTGCACCAATCGGTGCATACTTAGCTGTGACGTGCGCTTTCGGATTGTTGCCTATTTTATTTTCTGTCGCAGTGGTTTGTTGGGTAAGTGGTTTCGATATTATTTTTGCCCTGCAGGATGAAGCTTTTGATAAAGAAAACAATCTCTATTCTATCCCCGCTGTAATGGGGAAAGCTAAGGCGCTTAATATATCATCGCTGCTGCATTTGTTGAGTGCAGTCGCTGTTATTTATGCAGGATTTTATGGGCATTTCAGTTGGTTTTATTGGCTCGGTACAGCCGTGTTTTGTGGTATGCTTATTTACCAGCATGCTATTGTAAAACCTACCGATCTCAGCCGTGTAAATATTGCATTTATGACTGCTAATGGCATTGCATCTGTTGTTTTTGCCGTTTTTGTATTGTTGGATTTATTTTTACTGCATTAGTTTTTGTGCGTTCATCTTTTATTTTTAATCAGCATTTGCTCGGGCTCTACATTACAATCTTTTTATTTGCTGAAGCGATATTAAAAAGCCCGCCTGAATGACGAAGTCGGGTAGGGATATCCATTTGTATCCCGTCGCTCTTCAGCCGCATAACTTTTTTCAACTTTTATAGTGAGATGTTGAAGTATATTTTATTTAAATGAATCCCAAGTTTAAATGTTGAAAAAAGATTTAATACCGAAGGGCTGCGGGATTGCAGCGCAAATCCTTTTGCTGCCTTTGAGCAAAAGATTGCAGTGAAAAGCCCGAACAAAAGTTGACCAAAGATTCTTTGATTTCAGCCCCAAAAAATTAGTATTAATAATAAAAGATTTATTTACCAATCATACTATCCACACTCACTTTACCGGCTCCTAGAAAAAGCAAAACCACAAAACAAATTAAAAATAAAGCAGCTACCTGACCCTGTCCTAAAAAATCGTTGTTATGTGCTTTTACCAATGCTACGCTCATACAAATTATTAATGGTATACAAGCAAGTCTCGTAAATAAACCAAGTACTACCAGCATGCTGCAGAAAAATTCTGCAAAAATTACCAATGCAGTTGAAGCTTTAGAACCTATGCCCATAAAGTTTATCATGTGTGCGGCAGTTTCATTAAAGTGAACCATTTTATCATAACCATGTACAAACATCAACCCACCGGCAACGATTCTTAAAAATAACATAGCTGTATTAAATGCACCTGCCGAATAATGTGTTGAAAGTAGTTTTCTCATTTTGATTAATTTTGGATTTTGGTTGGGATATGATTTTAAAATAAATAATTCTTTTATCAAGTCTTTAACAGCTAAATAAAAATACTTTTCATTTGTTTACATTGCGCAATATCCGATTTTATTTATTTGTTATCGGTATAATTTTTGCCAAGCCAGCAATCAAAGGCTAGCTAGCTTTTAACTTACAATTTTAACCAACTGATGTACAAACAAAATCTTATTTCACTTTTAGCTGTAATGTTTACCTGTACTGTGTTTGCGCAGCCTACACATGTATTTACAGATGATGAAAAAGATTATAAAACTGCAAAAGAATTTATTGCCAAAGAGCAGTATGCATTTGCTTATCCTTTAGTAAAAGAATTAAAATTAAAATACCAGCCTAATAAAAAAACAGATCATGCATATATAAATGATGACATTGATTATTATAATGCTTTGTGCGAATTAAAATTGCTGCAGGATATAGGAAGGGAAGATGCTATACTATTTATAAACAGTGTAAACAATGAACCACGCAGACAACTAATGAATTTTCATTTGGCACATTATTATTTTTTGAAAAATGATTTTCAAAATGCCATTACATCTTTTACTGATGCAGGTTTTGAAAACCTTAGCAACGACCAAATTGCAGATGCAAAGTTTGAAAAAGCATA
>JAYTCO010000336.1:0-8994 GCA_043736415.1 Ferruginibacter sp.
TGCCATATTTGTTTGCCTGTTCGGTTATGTAATAGCACCTGATGCTAGTGTAGATGCTGATTTACAGACAGTAGAAATACAATCAAAACCGCTTGGTTACACACAACAGTTTTTAAAAATTCCTATAAATAAAACTTCTGATCAATCTTTTTTATCCGCTTTGTTATTTGGAAAAGAAATAAAGGATAAATATTTACCCATAAAAAATTTTAGCATACAAAGAAATGATATTATTGTAAATAAATATGTAGATGAAGACACCGCTGTGTTACAAACCTATAATATAAATGAGATCACATCCGGCAAAGCCGAAAAAATTAACGAACAAATAATTACAAAAAAATATTGGCTGGGTACCGATGCTTTTGGCAGAGATATGCTGAGCCGGTTAATTATTGGAACAAGAGTAAGTATGATGGTTGGTTTAATAGCCGTAATAATTTCGCTGAGTATTGGAATTTTGTTGGGAGCCTTGGCAGGCTATTACAGAGGTAAAACTGACGCTGCAATTATGTGGATGATAAATGTTACATGGAGTATTCCAACATTGTTATTGGTATTTGCCATAACGCTTGCATTGGGTAAAGGCTTCTGGCAAATATTCATTGCTGTGGGTCTAACACTTTGGGTAAGCGTAGCCCGCCTTGTACGTGGGCAGGTAATGGCTGTAAAGGAACTGGAATATGTACAGGCTGCCCGAGCATTAGGATACAAAGACAGCCGAATTATTTTTAGACATATACTGCCAAATATTATTGGACCAATTTTGGTTGTAGCCGCAGGTAATTTTGCAACGGCTATTATTATAGAAGCGGGCTTAAGTTTTTTGGGAATTGGCGTACAGCCGCCGCAACCAAGCTGGGGCTTAATGATAAAAGAAAATTACAACCTTATCATTACGCACAATGCAGCACAGGCGCTTATCCCTGGTTTTGCTATTATGCTGTTGGTATTAGCTTTTAATTTAATCGGCACTTCATTAAGAGATGCGGTAGATACGAAGGGTTGATTTGGATTACTGGTTAGTAGTTACGAGTTAAGTGTTAAAGGATGAGCGAAATCTACAATCCGAAATCTAAAATCTACAATCCGAAATCAAACTTTTATCTTCGCAAAAACTATCAAAATATGTTACCAAAGTACAAACGTATTCTTTTAAAACTTTCCGGCGAATCTTTAATGGGCGATAAAAACTTTGGGCTAGACCCTGCTGTTATTGCACAATATGCACAGGAGATTAAGCAAATTACTGATATGGGTGTGCAGGTTGCTATAGTAATTGGTGGTGGTAATATTTACAGAGGAATGAATGAAGCAGAAACCGGTATTGAAAGGGCACAGGGCGATTATATGGGTATGCTTGCAACTGTAATAAATGGCATGGCTTTGCAAAGCGGATTAGAAAAAGCAGGAGTAGTTACAAGATTACAAAGCGCTATTAAAATGGAACAGATTGCTGAACCTTATATTCGTAGAAGAGCAATGAGGCATTTAGAAAAAGGACGTGTGGTCATTTTTGGCGCAGGCACAGGAAATCCTTATTTTACTACAGATACAGCCGGTTCTTTAAGAGCGGTAGAAATAAAAGCAGACATAATTTTAAAAGGCACAAGGGTAGATGGTATTTATTCTGCGGACCCGGAGAAAGATCCTACAGCAACAAAGTATGGCAGAATATCTTTCGCAGAATGTATTTCTAAAAACCTGAAAGTAATGGATATGACTGCATTTACTTTATGCATGGAAAATAATTTACCAATTGTTGTTTTTGATATGAACAAAACGGGTAATCTTATGAGTGTTGTTATTGGAGAAAAAACCGGAACACTTGTGAGTTAATAATAGAAAATAAAAAACACAAAAGCCACAAATTTATTTGTGGCTTTTGTGTGTAAGAGATAATTTTTTATAAAAAGTTTAAAATGTTGTTTTGTATTGCAGCGATCTTTACAAACATCATAAAAACTGTAGCAAATGCGTAGGTGATAGTATTCACTTGTTGAATTATAATAACCTTCTGCCTTTTTTAAAATTACAACATTCGTTGCAAATTTATCTACACCTAAAAGAGCAGAAATAAAGGAACGAAAACTTTTTATTCCTAGGATTCCGTTTAAAATAACATGAACCGTTTCTATGCTGCTCAAAAAAATATGCAAATTTTATTAGGTCAGAACATATAGCGTTTTAGGTAAATTAATATTGTGTTTGCTTAATTAAAATTTTACCTGTGTACTTTGCATATTAATTAACCCACCATGGATTTTGAGAAAAAAATACGGATGCTTGTTTCAGAAAATGAGTTTTTGCTACTACAACTGGAAGATATAAACCTGGCGTTAAAAAAGAAAGATGAAGAAATTGATATGCTTGCAGACGATATTGATACTGCAGCCTATTTAAGGAGTAAAATAGAAGGCAACCTTTTGGAGATAGAGCAGCTAAAATATGATAACCAACAGACTACTCAAAAAAGTGTTGGCTTGCAAATGCTGAATGAAGAACTTGAAGAAGATTTATTAGAGGAAATAAAGGGAAGGCAAAAACAGCAAAAGGCGATAAAAGAATTAGATGGAGTTAAAGCAAATTTAGAGGTAATTACAGAAGAATTAAATGAAGCCGCCGCATTGTATAAAATGTTGCAGTCACTACAAAAAAAATTATCAGAAGCTACAAGTATAGCATCACTTACAGAAATAGAAAACCAGGAATTGAAAAAAGAAATACAAGAACAAAAAGAATTAATTAAACTTTTAAGAATTAAAAAAAATTAGTTGATCAGGCAAAAATAAAAATAAAGATGAATTCAATAGCAGATATCAGAAAAGATTATAAGCTACGCTCTTTTTTAGAAGCAGAAGCAGCATCAAATCCTTTTGTGCAGTTTACAGAATGGTGGAACGATGCACTGGCTAGTAATATAGATGAAGTGAATGCCATGACACTGGCCACGGTAAATGCAGCTGGAAAACCATCTGCACGAATAGTTTTGCTAAAAGGAATGAGCGAGAAAGGATATGAGTTTTATACAAATTACGAAAGCCACAAAGCAAATGAAATGGCAGGCAACAGCAACGTTGCGCTCGTGTTTTTTTGGAAAGAACTGGAACGCCAAATTAGGATTGAAGGCATTGTAAAAAAAGCGTCGGAAGATGTAAGTGATATTTATTTTAACAGTCGCCCCGCAGAAAGTAGAATCGGAGCATGGTCTTCGCCCCAAAGTAAAATTATAACTTCAAGAGAAATTTTAGAGGACAATGTAATTGCAAACAAAAAAAGGTTTGAAGGAAAAGAAATAGCAAGACCCTCTTTTTGGGGAGGATATATTGTTGAACCTGTTTTGTTTGAATTTTGGCAGGGTCGGTCCAGCAGATTACACGATAGAATTGAATATATAAAAAATGAAAATGAATGGATAAAAAGAAGACTTGCACCTTAACTTAACTGCAATAAAAAAGCGAATGTAAACATTCGCTTTTTTAAATTATTTCGCTTTTTTTACAGCCGGTTTTTTTTCTTCAACAACTTTTGCTACTTCTACTTTTGTTGCAGCTTTAGGTGCTGCCACTTTTGCTGCAACTTTTGCAGGTCTGGATTTTCCAAAAGATCCTGCTTTGGTTTTTCCTTTTTTTGTTTTAATATCACCACGTCCCATAATTTGTATTTTTGTTATTTATTAAAGTTATAAAAAAAGCAAGACACTGCTGCATCTTGCTTTTAAAATGTTTTTTTGAACTTAGATTTTTGAAGACAACTCTTTACCTGCTTTAAACTTAGCAACTTTTTTAGCTTTGATTTTAATAACCGCACCGGTTTGTGGGTTACGACCGTTACGAGCAGCTCTTTTAGAGACAGAAAAAGTACCAAATCCTACAAGAGTAACTTTGTCGCCTTTCTTTAAAGTTTTTGTAACAGCATCCACAAAAGCATCAACAGTTAAGTTAGCCTGCGTTTTAGTGATACCTGCGTCTTCTGCAATTTTTGCAATTAATTCTGCTTTGTTCATAATGAGTTTTTTGAAGATTTATAGTAAGACAAATATATAGGGTTTTTAATTGAAACAAATGTTTTTTTAAATTTTTTTAAGTTGTTTAAAAAGGGCTGCAACGCACTGTACGAGTGTATTACAGACATTATTTTAAGTAATGATAAAATAACTAATTTTTTTTATTGTTGCTGTAATGTAGTACTGCGTTGGTTTACAGTATGGTAAAGGCTTCAAAAGTCAATGATGGTAGGCTTTTAGTGGAAAACAATTACTGAATTAAACCGCTGTTGGGCTTTTGCACATTTAGTCCACAATCTGCATAACAGTACGAATGGATATAAATTTATCACCCCATTTATCAAAGGACCGTTTACGCATTTCTCCCGCAAATTTTTCTATATAACGGTTATACAATCCTTTGCTTTCAGCACCAAATTGAACTGCAAAAGTAGGTCCATCTGTTTCATCAATTTCCAGCAGTTGTACAATTTTGTATTCTGTGAAACACTCACTTTCCATTACATCTTTTACATGTATATTTTTTAGCCATTGCAACCATTCTGCAGCAATGCTGTTGTGAACTTTAGTAGTTATATTATAAATTATCATGTTAAATTTTTATGTCAAGATAAATCGGACAATGATCACTGTGCTTTACATCGGGATAAATAGCTGCATTTAATAATTGACTCGCAAGTGGAGAAGTGACTGTGATGTAATCTATGCGCCAACCTTTATTATTTAATCTTACAGTTGGAAAACGCTGGCTCCACCAACTGTAGTGGTGAGGTTCTTTATTAAATACCCGAAAAGAATCTACCCATCCGTTGCCTAAAAATTTATCCATCCAAGTTCTTTCCTCCGGTAAAAAACCCGATGACTTTTTATTGCCTTTTGGATCATGAATATCTATTTCGTGGTGTGCAATATTATAATCACCACAAAGAATTATTTTTGGATTAGTCTTTTTTAATTCTTCCAGATACTCATGCATTTCACTTAGCCAAACATATTTGTAGGCCTGTCTTTCATCTCCTGATGTGCCTGATGGAAAATAAGCATTTATCAATCTTACATCTCCAAATTGCAATTGAATTACACGGCCTTCAAAATCACTCATTTCATGCCCCGTGCCGGAAAACTCTGCATCAGGTTTTATTTTTGTAAAAACTGCAACGCTGCTGTAACCTTTTTTTTGCGCACTAAACCAATGATGATGAAACCCAAGATCTTCCAATAATTTTACATCAATATCAGTGAAGGCAGCTTTTGTTTCCTGCAGGCAAATAACATCTGCGGGATCAGTTTTGAGCCAATCAATAAATCCTTTTTTTATTGCTGCACGTAAGCCGTTTACATTGTAAGAAATGATGCGCATGGTCGTTTTTTGTAAATGTAATGACTATAAAATATTTATTCCAATATTGGTCTGACCCATCTTTCCATTTCGACTGTACTCATTTTTTTGCGGGCTGTATAATCTTCAAACTGGTCTTTTTCAATTTTGCCCACACCAAAATATTTACTTTCTGGATGTGCAAAATACCAACCGCATACCGATGATGCAGGGAACATTGCAAGTGATTCCGTTAAGTAAATACCTGTGGCTTCTTCTCCGCCAAGCAATTCAAATAATTTGTATTTTTCTGTATGGTCAGGGCAAGCCGGATAACCCGGAGCAGGCCGAATGCCGCTATATTCTTCTTTTATTAATTGCTCGTTGGTAAGCTGTTCATCATTTTCATAACCCCAATATTCTGTTCTGGTTTTTTTATGTAATAGTTCTGCAAAAGCTTCAGCAAAACGATCCGCAAGTGCCTGTAACATTATTTTACTGTAATCATCCTGTGCGTTTTCAAATTTTTTAATGTGAGGTTCAATGCCTTCGATGGTTACGGAAAAGGCGCCCATGAAATCTGATCCGCTTGCTGGACATACAAAATCTGCCAAGGATAAATTCGGCTGGCCTTCTGCTTTTTTTATTTGTTGTCTTAAAAATTCAAGATTGATGTCTTTATTTATAGTAACTGTATCTGGAGCTGACTTAAATGCTTCCCAAAAGCCAATTACTCCTTTTGCATTCAACCATTTTTCGTCAATTATTTGTTTAAGTAAAGCCTTGGCATCAATGTATAATTCAGTTGCCTGTTTACCAACAACCTCATCCGTTAATATTTGTGGAAACTTGCCGTGTAATTCCCATGCAATAAAAAATGGTTGCCAATCTATGTATGATGCAACCTCTCCTAAATTATAAGTATTAAAAACTTTAGTGCCGGTAAATGTTGGTTGCGTAGGTTTGTAATTCGCCCATTCTATTTTTGCCCCATTCTTTTTTGCAACATCATATTTTTGAAATTGCTTGGCAGTTCGTCTATTTGCAAAATCGGTTTTAAGGGTTTCGTATTCTGTTTTTATATTTTGTAAGAAAGCAGTTTTAGTATCTTTATTTAACAAACTGCTTGCTACTGTTACACTTCTGCTGGCATCTAAAACATGCACAACACCTTGCTGATATTCTGGTGCAATTTTTACAGCGGTATGCATTCTACTTGTAGTTGCGCCACCAATTAATAATGGAATATCCATTTTAAGCCGCGTCATTTCTTTTCCAATATGTACCATCTCATCAAGCGATGGCGTTATTAATCCACTCAACCCAATAATATCAACATTGTGTTTTTTTGCTTCCTGCAAAATTTTATCTGCAGAAACCATTACGCCTAAATCGATAATATCATAACCATTACAACCAAGCACTACACCCACAATATTTTTACCGATATCATGCACATCACCTTTTACGGTGGCGAGTAAAATTTTAGCAGCCCCACTCGTTTCTTCATTTACAGTTCCAGCAGCTAAATGTGCATTTTTTCTATCTTCTTTTTCCTGCTCAATAAATGGTGTAAGAACAGCCACTGCTTTTTTCATTACCCTTGCACTTTTTACCACCTGCGGTAAAAACATTTTTCCTGCTCCAAATAAATCGCCAACTATATTCATACCATCCATTAATGGACCTTCAATAACTTCAAGTGGACGAGTATAAGTAAGTCGTGCTTCCTCCGTATCTGCATCTATGTAATCTGTAATACCATTTACAAGGGAGTGCGCCAATCTTTTTTGCACGCTTTCATCCCGCCATTTTTCATCTTTTACAATTTCTTTTCCTTTGGCTTTTACTGTTTCAGCAAAGTTTATTAATGCCTCTGTTGCTTCGTTGTTGTCGTTGTTTTTGTTAAGCAATACATTTTCGCAAAGCTTTTTTAATGTTGGTTCAATATCATCGTAAATAACCAATTGCCCTGCATTTACAATTCCCATATCCATCCCTGCCTTTATTGCATGATATAAAAATACGCTGTGAATTGCTTCTCGTACATGGTCGTTTCCTCTAAATGAAAAGGATACATTGCTTACACCGCCACTGACTTTTACCAGCGGCATTAATCTTTTTATTTCTCTGGTACCTTCTATAAAATCAACTGCATAATTATTGTGTTCTTCTATACCGGTTGCAACTGCAAATATATTTGGATCAAAAATTATTTCTTGTGCATCAAAACCAACCTGCTCGGTTAATATTTTATATGCTCTGTGGCAAATTTCTACTTTGCGTTCTTTGGTATCTGCCTGTCCTTTTTCATCGAAAGCCATTACAATAACGGAAGCGCCATAAGCCCGACAAATATGTGCCTGTTCAATAAATTTTTCCTCCCCTTCCTTCATTGAAATGGAGTTCACAATACATTTGCCCTGTACACATTTAAGTCCTGCTTCTATTATTTCAAACTTAGAAGAGTCAATCATAATCGGGATCCTGGCAATATCGGGCTCCGCCTGTACCAAATTTAAAAATGTGGTCATCGCCTGCATGCCTTCCAACATGGCATCATCCATATTGATGTCAATTATTTGTGCACCCCCCTCCACCTGCTGGCGGGCAACGGATAAGGCTTCTTCGTAAAGCCCGTCTTTTATAAGCCGTGCAAATTTTTTGCTGCCAGTTACATTAGTACGTTCACCAACGTTTATAAAATTTGTTTCGGGACGAACAACGAGTGGCTCTAAACCGCTGAGTCGTAAATATGGTTGTATTGTATTCATTATAGTTTTTTAACACAAAGCACACGAAGGAGATCACTAAGTTCACAAAGAACCTCGTATTATCCTTTTTACTCCGTCTTTAAATAGTGAAACATTAAAATTTATTAATAATGCAAGTTTGCACTCTGAAAGTTTTAAATATGTCAAAACCTGTGCAGTGTGAATTGGATGTAAAGTTTCGATAGATTTTATTTCAACAATCACTTTATTTTCAATTAAAAAGTCTATCCGATAACCCGCATCAAGTTTTATTTCTTTATAAATTAGGGGTAAGCTTTTTTGTTTTTCAACTTCTAAGCCAGCATTTACTAAATCAAAATATAAACATTCTTCATAAGCACTTTCTAATAAACCTGGCCCAAGTGTTTTATGTATTTGCAAACCAGATTCAAAAACTATTTTCGCTATATCATTTTCCGTAAATTCCATTTGCTATTTTTAGAAAAAAGAAATTGATTTAGTGTACTTAGTGAATTTTCTTAGTGTTCTTTGTGTTAAAAATCTTCTACCGAAGGTTTTACCCTCGGCTTAAAATTTTTCACTGCATCTGCTATATGCTTTATATGCTCTGGCGTGGTGCCGCAACAACCACCAACAATATTTAACCAGCCCTCTTTTGCCCACTCTTCAATTATATGTGCCGTTTCATGCGGCAGCTCGTCATACTCACCAAAGGCATTTGGCAAACCTGCATTGGGATAAGCAGATGTAAAACAATTTGCAATAGCAGAAAGTTCTTCCACATGTGGTCGCATTTCCTGCGCACCCAAAGCACAGTTTAAACCAACACTTAATGGTGATGCATGCATTACCGAAATATAAAAAGCTTCCAAAGTTTGTCCGCTCAATGTTCTGCCTGATGCATCTGTAATTGTACCGGAAATCATTATTGGCAA
>JAYTCO010000337.1:0-8981 GCA_043736415.1 Ferruginibacter sp.
TTACTAACCCTTCTGAACTAAAGTCCGGAGAATTTCTTGGAGTTGCAGGCACAGCCATATTCAAACGGAGCATGTCTCCACCATTTGGTAAAAAATTACTTATAAATGGTTTACCTTCAGCTAGAGGATTACCAACGGGTTTGCCTGTAGCTAATTGATAAGGACGTAAGTTTGGTACTCCTGTGTGAAAGATTGGCCAAAGGTCTACCGATCTAGGTTTGTTGGGAGCTGGTAAAAGCAAGGTGCCAAAATTTGCTTCGCTTAAGGCGGTTCCGTTTAATGCAGGACTTCCTTTTAAACTATATAAGCCGTTTTGGCCGTTTCCAAAACCAAATGCTCCTAACGAATTCTTTTGTATTCTTAAAGGTTTAAAGGCTGGTACAGCCCCGCCAAATTGCGCATCATCCATATAAAGCGCCAATTCAGGATTGTAAAAATAATTTCCAAAGATGTTTATTAATCTTAAATCATCATAAGGTGTAATTCTATTCCACAAATCTTTGTTTGCTATTGGAATGACAGCTTCGTTGGTTAGTGGCATACCTAATCTCGAAACCTGAATCCATGCGCCTGAGTGTGTATCAGTGCTGTATGATCCATCCCTATTAACTTCATTAAGAGTTGTAATTTTTTGTCTACTTGCATTTGCCCAAACACCAATTACAAAACTTGGATCCAAAATAGTACTGGCATTTTCAATTGATTTATGTTCTTTCTGCAAAGTGTTGATATCAACCTCCAACGCAATAGTAGAAACGTTTAAACATTTTAACCCATCCTGAGGCTTTGTTGGTCCTTGACGTGGCGCATCGCCAAGATCAAATATCCCGCCGAGGTCTACAAAAAATGGATCGTCAACAGGACCACAAAAAACCTTTTCTCCTGTACTTGCCTTCGTTATCGCCTTTTTCATAAGGTATTCATAACTTGGAGCATTAAGACCAACAGGTGAGCTTATTGATCTTTCACCAATATTTGGTGGAGGAACAATCCCATTAGTAACTATTGTTGCGAAAGAGCTACCACCATTCATACTTCTTTCTAAAGTATAGGTAGTTTTTAAATTCTCCTTACCTAACCTTATATTGAAAAAGGTAGAAGGATCTTCGTTTACTCTTTTAAATGTAAACCGATAAATAATATCATCGCCAGTTGTGGCAATATTGTTATCTACATGAATTTCATATCGAACATCTTCGCTAAAATGGGAAAAGTTGGGCCCACCCTGAGGTAATTGAAATGGAATGTAGTTGGCAATTAAAATTATTTTGTTTGGATTTGTAGGGCTTTTAAAAGCATACACATCCGTATTATCTGCCAATGGATCATCAGCAATCATTGGAGCTTCTCTATGGCTCGATGCCCAGGCAGGAAAGGTATTAACAAAAATTGCACACAACATTATAGCTGCATAAATTTTTCTTTTCATAAATTTTTTATTTAAGATGACTTAAAATTTTTCCAGTAACAAAAGGTCGGCTCAGCGTGGTTATTTAAATAGGTGTGGATATGGCATGCAATTACCATAATTATCTACGACATAAAACCTTCACACGGTTTTAACGTTTTCTGTTTTTTTAAAAGTTTTTTGTGGCTGTAAACTTTATAACTTTTTTTAGCAGAAGTTCGGGCTATACGCTGTACCTCCGCTTTGCTGCGGTGCCGCTGCTATCCGCAGCCTTTAAAAATTTGTACTTTTTTGAACTTTAATGTGCGCTGCTTAAATCCACTTTTTCTTTACTCTTAGATTGCTTTACAAAAAGTACAATGGGCAGACAGATGAGAAACATTATGCCGAGGTATAAAAATATATCCATGTAACTTAAAACAGCAGCCTGTTTTGTAACCGTAAAATCCAGGACTTTGTAACTGGATTTTAACGCAACATCGGGTGTAAGACCTTTTGCAACAAAAGATTTTTGCAACATCGTTATTCTTTCCTGAACATTTAAATCGTTAATATTAAGTTTAGAAATTAATTCATTCCTGTGCGACATATTTCTTCTTGACAAAATAGTAGTAATTACAGCAATGCCAAATGAACCTCCCAATTGCCTCATCATACCTGTAAAAGCGGCACCCTGGCCAATTTCCTGACCTTTTAAAGAAGATAATGACAATGCAGTAATAGGGATAAATAATAAGCCTAAACCAACACCTCTTGCAATCAGCATCCAGAAAAAATCATCTTTCCCTGTATCAGGTGATACGATCCTAAATCCCCAAAAACTGTAAACAAAAAACGCTAGCATACCCGCTGCAACAAGATATTGTGGTTTAATGCCACGGGTTAATAATTTGCCAATCAAGGGCATCATAATAGCCGTCATTATTGCTGCAGGTATCAAAAGCGCACCGGCTTGGTAAGCGGTCCATCCCAAAACACTTTGTGTGTATAAAGGAATTATAAATGTTGAACCATATAAACCAAAGCCCAGTAGAAAACTCATTATTGTACCAATGCGTAGGTTGCCGTTTTTTAAGACACGCAATTCTACAATAGGATTTTTATAACTTAACTCCCTCCAAATAAAAAAGAAAAGTCCAAAAACAGCGGCTGCAATTAATAGTACAATTGTAGGACTGTTGAGCCATTCATCTTCCTGCCCACGCTCCAACACATATTGTAAAGATCCTACAGTTATTGCTAACAAACCAATACCCAGCCAGTCAATTTCATTTATCAATTTTTTTGCTGCATATATTGGGCTTTTTATAAATTGTAATGTCAGCAATGTTGCTACCACACCAATTGGAATGTTGATGTAAAAAATATAAGGCCAGCTGAAATTTTCAACAATATAACCACCCAATGGTGGTCCTAAAGTAGGACCTATAATAACACCCAGCCCATAAATAGCCTGTGCCATTCCACGTTTTTCTATTGGGTACGATTCTGTAATAATTGTTTGCGAAGTTACCAGCAATGCACCACCACCAAGACCCTGCAAAAACCGAAAAGCAACCAGCTCCCAAATATTAGTTGCGTTGCCGCATAAAAAAGAACAGAACGTAAATAATATTACCGAGGCTGCAAAATAATTTCTACGTCCAAACTGTTGCGACAGCCAGCTCGTCATCGGTACAATAATTACATTACCAATTGCATATGCAGTAATTACCCAGCCGACTTCGGTAAGTGTTGCGCCAAGGTTGCCACGCATATCATTTAAGGCAACGTTTACAATGGTTGTATCAACAATTTCGAGCAAAGCGCAAAGTATAGCAGTAATCGTTATTATGACCCTTCGGGCACCATATTCAACAAGTGAATTTGGATCTCCGATTCCACCCTTGAGTGGTGGCTGAAGTTTAATGTTGTTTACAGAAACTTTCATGTAGGAAGAATAGTTTTATGTACATTTTCTTTTAAATAGAAACATACAATTTTTGCTTGAAATTATTTTAAATGCACATCAACATTTACATTCATGCCCGCTCTTAATTTTTTTATAAGCGTATCTGTTTTATTGGTAAAATCAATTTTTACAGGTAGACGCTGCACAACTTTTACAAAATTACCACTTGCATTATCTGCGGGCAACAAAGCAAACCTCGATCCTGTAGCCGGGGAAAAGGAACTGAGTACCGCTTCAAAATTATGATTGGGAAAGGCATCTGCGTGAACGGTAACTTTTTGTCCTTCCAACATTTTATTGTATTGCGTTTCTTTAAAATTTGCAACGACCCATTTTTCATTACTCAATACAATACTGAATAGTGAGGCCCCCGCCTGAAGAAACTGCCCTTTCTGTACCGGAACTTTTGCAACCATTCCACTTTCGGCAGCTGTTATAATTGTATAAGAAAGATTAAGTTTTGCATTTTCAACATCTACTTCTCTTTGTTTAATTACTGATGCTGCAATACCTCCTTGCTGAGATACGGCGGCGCTTTGAGAAGTTACAACACCTGTTTGTGTTGCTGCCTGATTGCGTTGATCAATTAAAACCTGCAATTGTTTTTCCGCAGTTTGCTTTGCAGCCAACACCTGCTCGTATTGTTGTTGTGTTACAGAATGATCTTTAATTAGATTTTCGTACCGCTGTAAATCCTGAGAAGTACGGTTTACATTAACCCTTGCAACTTCTATCTGTGCAGTGGCAGTTTGTATAGCTGCCTTTGTTGTATTTATATTTTGACTGGCTGCATTAGCAGTAGCAAGTGCAGCAGTTAAATTACTTTTTGATGTGGCCAATGCAGCCTCTGCCTGTTGTAACACAATGCGAAGGTCCCGCTGGTCAAGCATAATAAGCGTATCACCTTTTTTTACAAATTGATTGTCTTCAACTTTTACAGCTGCTACATAACCGGATATTTTTGAGATAACAGGACTGATGTTTGCTTCAATTTGTGCATCATCCGTTTCTTCGTGTTTTTGCCCATGAAAATATTTTGTAAGACCAAACCATAAACCTCCCCCCACAAGAAGTACGAGAACTATAATAAATCTAAAGTTTTTTTTCTTGGGAGCTGTTGTTATTTTTTCTTCTTCAGTTGTAACTGTTGCCATAATATATTTTTTCTTTTTTATTTAGAAAGAGTGCCTGTTGTAGATAATATTTTATTGTATGCCAATGCTGCATCAGCTTTTGCAACAGTAACATTTAATTTGGCCTGCAGTAATGATACATCTGCTTCCAACAAATCAGTTATAGTAACCAAGTTGTTGTCGTATTTATTTTTTGTAATTCTGTAATTTTCTTTTGCCTGCACAATTGATTTTTCGTAAACATCAATCTTCTTTTGTGCAAAAAGATAATTTTGATAATCCCTGTTTAACTGTAGTTTAATATCATCATTTAATAAAGATTCCGTAGCATTTAATTGTACTTCTTTAGCTCTTGCCTGTGTAAGTTTTGTATTGTTTTTCCACAATGATGCAATGTTGTATTGCACGCCAAGCCCTATGTTTATTGCATTTGTAACAGTAATTAATTTTGGAATATCAGCCGCAATGTAGCCGCCGGTAAGCGCAATAGTAGGGTAGGCTTCTGCCTTTGCAACTTTTACCCCAACTGCTGCTGCCTTTTTTTGAAAAGCAATCGCCTGCACATCTTTTCTGTTTTGAAGCGCCATATTTTCCATTTCCATAAATGGTTTGAGTTGTTGTGTAACATTTACAAAACTGCTGTCAACTTCAATTAAAGTATTTTCTGGCAATCCTAATAATAACGTCATATTAATGTTCGCTATAGTAAAATTATTCTGCGCATCAAGCAGGCTTAATTCAATATTTAAAGTGGTAAGCTGTGCTTTTAATAAATCATTTCTTGCCAAAATACCATTTTGTTCGAGCCTTGAAAACAATGAATCTCTTTGTACAGAAGCATTTAAATTTTCATTAATTACGGTTACGGATTTAGAGGATTTATACAGATTTGTGTAAGCCTGTATTGTGTTGTAAACAACAGCTTCTTTATCGTTTTTAACATTCAGTTTAGCTGCTTTTTCAAGATATTCTGCAGATTCAATTCCGTATTTAATTCTGCCCCCTGCATATAATGGCATGGTAATATTTGCTATACCATAAACAGCCTGGTTTACTTTGGGTGATGGGCGATTACTGGTTTGTGAAGATTTTATGTCAACATTTGCGCTGCTTAATCTTAAATAACTTGCCGAGACTGATGCGTTCGGTAATTTTCTGTCTTTAGCCTCCTGTACATCTGCACTTGCTACTAAAACTTTTGAATCTGCAATTTTTAAATTATTACTGTTTTTTATACTTAAATCTATTGCCTGCTGAAGATTAATTTTTTGTGTTGTTTGTGCATGTATTGGTAATTCTATAACAGCAAAACCCAAAATATTCAGGAAAATAATTTTTATTTTAAGATTCATAACCAAGAATTGTTTTAAAAATATTTTTTAAATGATCGAATAGTTTGCTGTGTAAAAAGTTTTTTAATTCTTCTTCCTGTAAAACTTCAATATTATTAAACTCGCAATAATGTTGTTTGTTAATGATGATCTGTGTTACTGTACCAGTCATGGTATTAAGAGCTAATACAACATCAATATTTTTTTTAAAAACCTTTTTCCTTTGACCTTCCTTAACTAGATCTGTAAACATAGAAGCATAGCCCATTTTAAGATCCCTGAGCATTTTTATTATTTCAGGGTTTTTCTTCATCACCTGTTCGCAAAGCAATATTTTGTAAAATGCCTCGTTTTCCAGAACTTTTTTAATATAATCATCGAGCATTATTTCTACTTTTCCAAAAGGTGAGATGTGTTCATTGCTTAAAAGTTGCTGAACTTTTAATTTGGTATTTATCATTCTTTCCTGAAAAAGGCTTTCCATCATTTTCTCTTTACTTCCAAAATAATAGGAAATCATAGCAAGGTTAACACCTGCCTCATCGGCTATCTCTCTTACTGTGGCTGCTTCAAAACCCTTTACAGCAAAAAGTTTTTCAGCTGATTCTAAAATATGTTTCTTTTTGTCTTTTATTTCCATTTTTAAATTAAAGTGCAAAACTAAACATTTGTTTAATAAAACCAAACGTTAGTTTAATAAAAATATTATTTATTTTATTAATAATAAATGGCATAAAAAAAGGTAAAGCTTTTTGGGCTTCACCTTTTTTTATAAATCACTTAATTAAGCTTCATTCAGTTTTTTTAAAGCCTCAAAGAGTTCAAGTTCCTTTTCACTAAGGCCGGTGGGTAGTTTTACATTGTAGGTAACATATAAATCTCCAAATAATTCCTCCTGCTTATATGCAGGAAACCCTTTGCCTTTTACCCGAATCTTGGTTCCGTTTTGTGTTTCAGGTTTTACTTTTAATTTAAGTTTTCCGTGAAGTGTATTCAGGTTAACATCACCGCCAAGAAGTGCTGTATACAAATCTATTTCCTGTGTTATCTGCAAATCATTTCCAACTCTTTTAAAAAATGTATCGTTGTTTATTTTAAAAGTAAGAAACAAATCACCTGCTGGACCACCACCCAAGCCTTCCTGCCCATATCCTTTTAACTTTATAACCTGGCCATTTTCAACACCAGCTGGAATTGTTATCCGAATATTTTTTCCATTTACTGTAATCGTTTGCTGGTGCGTTTTAAAAACATCTGTAAGGTTCAGCTGAAATGATGCGTTCATATCCTGCCCTTTTTGTCTGCCGGTACTTCGTCTGCCATTTCCACCAAACATTGATGAAAAAAAATCTGAAAATCCGCCTTCGTTTTCAAATCCTCCAAACTGTTGCCCATACTGCTGTTGCTGTCTTGCCTGTTGTTCAAAAGCCTCACTGTGTTGCCAGTCTTTACCGTACTTGTCAAATTTCTTTCTGTTTTCAGGATCGCTTAAAACTTCATTTGCCTCGTTAATCTGTTGAAATTTCTTTTTAGCGGTAGCATCATCAGGATTTGCATCCGGGTGAAATTGTTTCGCCAATTTGCGGTATGCTTTTTTTATTTCGTCTGCACTTGCATTTTTTTGAAGCCCAAGTACACTGTAATAATCTATAAATTCCATTTAATAAAATTGAAATACTAAGCATAAAATTACAAAATTGTAATTATGGCTACTTAATAAATATAAGTTGTAAATAAACTGTTGAGTTCTATCAGGATTCTTAATTTTTATTCAGCCCCGGTTCTTCCACTACCTCCATCAATAATTCTTCCAAAGAAAAGTGCGTTCATAAATAACTTTGTACCACCAAGCCAAAAGGCTCTAAAATTTGGATTATCCGCAATATTTATTACCCGTCCGCTTCCAACTGTATTTACAATTACTGCTGCAGAATTTTTAATTGCATCTTCATTTTGTTTACTCACCCAACCACTTTGCAATGGTTTACTTCCATAATAATATGGTGTTGCGTAAGGGTTTTTACTTTTTTCCATAAAAACTTTATTTGCTTTAAAAAGACTGATCGTTTTTTGATTGTAACCGTATGCTAATGGATGTGTCAAATCTGCATCGGCCCCAAAAATTGCCCCCGCAACCTGTTGGGCGCCATCAATTTGTTCTTTATCTACATAAGTAACTCTTTCCAAACTGTCCACCGGTGATTTTGCTTTTTTAAACTTAATATCGCTGATGCCATTTTGAGCAGCCCATGTTACTGCTTCTTCAGTCAATATCAAAGTTCCACCTGCCTGAACCCAAGTTTTTAATTTCTCTTTATTTAAATCCTGATAGCTTCCGCCAACCATTATGATGCTATTATATTTATTTAATTCAATGCGGTTAAACATTGGTATTTCTAAATGCGATGCAGGTATATTCATCCGCTGATCCAGTAAATGCCAAACTTCACCGGCATCTGTTGCGTTAACGCCTGTGCCAACTATCATGGCAATTTCGGGTTTCGTTAATGGTAGCATTTTGCTGCTGCCAAGGTCGCTACCACTGTTTACATTACCGGTTTGTACACTATAAATACTTACACCATATTTGGCTGCAATATTATTAAGCAACTCAAATATTTTATCGCTGCCAATTGTTTGTAATTGGCTAGGAATTATAATAGTTCCGTAATTAAAATCTTTTGAGGCACCGTTTACATTTATTGAAAATTTATTTCCTGCTACTTTTGTAAAAACGTCATTTGTTTGTAATTCGTACAACGCTGCAGGTGCGTACAAACCTTCCCAGTGCATCAGGTAACCGATGTTGCTTTTATTTCCTATAACAGTTTGTTTTGGGAAAATGACAGGGTTTAATTTATCACTTTGCAGGTTTATGTTGTATTGAGCAGCACTCAACTCAGCATAAGGTAAGCCGAAAGCAAGCGGCATTGTCCATGAGGTAATATCATAAAACAAGCTGTCTTTAAATTTAAATGTCTTTTCGAAAATGGTTTTTATAACCTTGTATTGTGTTTGAGATGCAGGAACCATGTAGGAACCATCTTTATTAAAATCGATGCCTTCAGCTTTTACGTTTGAGTTTAAACCGTACACATCAATCTGTTGCCTTTGCAGCATTTGTAAAAAATGAAATGTTTTAGCCTTGTCATTTTTAT
>JAYTCO010000338.1:0-8973 GCA_043736415.1 Ferruginibacter sp.
AAACGGTGGAGTGAAACAGACCGAGCCTTCTGTTTTGAGCAGCATTAATATCCATGCGATGAAGTTAGCATTGCATGTTAGAACATTAAAATAAAGATGCGATTTTTTTTAGCCCGGCAAAGAAGCAGCAATGGGAGACTTCAGTGGCAAATGTATTTTGTTGATTTTTTCTTTTTGGGGAAAAGAAAAAAACATTTCATCTCTAAATATCTGCTAAGCTTTTATTGGATGGTAGATTACGGAGAAAAACTTTTAAAGGCAAACATTAAATAACCGTTTCCAGATAATGTTCTTTTATACCAAACAATGTTTTGAGTTCTTTAATCTTCAATAAATTTTCGTCAAATATCTTTTGTGAGAAATTACTTTTTGTTCCGACAATTAAGACGTTTTTAGGTGTGTCTTCCTCTTCTATAAAATCGAATACTTTTGTTTTGTAACCATGGGCTTCAAGCATTAATGCACGAATGGTATCGGTAACCATTTCTGCTTGCCGCTCCATTAAAATACCATGTTTAGTAATGTACTGAAGTGCATTTGTTGGTGCCATTTGTTTGCGAATTTGCTTGTGGCAACAGGGTGCACAAATAATGAATGTTGCATTTGCTTTTATACCTTTTGCTATTGCATCATCCGTGGCAGTATCGCAGGCATGCAGGGCTATAAGCATATCTACAAAAGGTAAATCTGTTTGTTGTATGCTGCCTTTTGTAAATTTTAGCCCTTTGTAATTTGACTGTTCAGCTATTTTGTTACATTTTAAAACAAGATCTTCTCTCAATTCAATACCCGTAACTTTTACCTCTTTGTTTTTATTTTGTAAATAATCGTACAGCGCAAATGTGAGGTAGCCTTTACCACTCCCCATATCTACTATCGAAAAATTATTCTCGACAACGGTGTCTTTTAAAATCCCTTCAATAATTTCTACATAACGGTTTATTTGTTTGTACTTGTGCTGCATTTCTTTTTTAAGATTTCCTTCAGCATTTGTTAACCCAAGTTCTTTTAAATAAAAAGAACTTGTAGAAATTAATCGGTTTTTTTGTTTGTCGTGGCTTAAAACTGCGGTAGTTATTTTTGCATCATTATTTTTGGTAACAATTTTTTCTTTTCCTTCTTTTGTTACGGAGTAATAAACAGTTTCTTTGGTTGTGTAAACATCTGCATTAAAAAAATTTTCTTCCAATAAGGTTTTAATTTGTTTAATACTTTCAGCTATATCAAAGTTTTTTGTAATGTCGTTGGTAAGGTTTCTGTAGACAAATGAAAGCAGGTATTTTTCTTTTATTAAAACAGGTTTAATAAATACATTTTTTAAGACAGAAGATTTATCTTTTTTATTACCAATGGTTATCTTAAGAAGGGCGACATTATCTGCAGCAGATATAATGGTTTGAAGAAACGATTCCAGTTTATTCATGTACTATTTTTTGCAAAGGTATTCTACAAACTTTAATAGAGGTAACAGACAATATTTAGTAAACATTCATTGCGAACTATTCACTATTCACTTCTCACAATTCTCAATTCACATCGTTACCATTCGTTGTGCATTTTTTTATTAAACGCAACAAATGTTTCAGTCTTGTCAGCTTTTTCTCCAAAAAACTTTAGGGGTGCTTCCATTTGTTTTGGTCTCATGTAACCCGGTAAAGGTGCAGGTTGTGCATCAGTGCCACTCATAAAAACGGTGGTTGGATAGGAGAGCTGACCACCGGTTAAATATATAGCCAGTTCATTGGTTCTGTATTGTACGTTGTATTTGTATATTTTATTGTTGAAAGAAATTTGCTCTCTCTGTTCTGCATTAAATTTTACTGCATAATATTTTTCATTGATGTAATTCGCAAGCTTATCATGCTTATATGTTGTGCGGTCCATTTCTTTGCACCATCCACACCAGTCGGTGTAAACATCAATCAATAGAGGCTTCGGATTTTTTGCATAGAGTTCATTTAATTGAGCAATAGTTATCCAGTTTATTTTTTCTTTGTCATTTTTTTCGAAAGACAAAATACCAGTTAGCGCAATCAGTAAAACTATGCAACCCAATAATTTCCTCATGTGTAAATTCTTTAGCTTTGTTTAATGGCTGAAAAATTAAGACAAAAAATTGTTGTAGCAATAACGGGAGCCAGTGGTTCTGTTTACGCAAAAGTTTTATTAACAAAATTATGTCAGTTAAAAGACCAGATTGAGGAGTTAGGCGTTGTTATGACAGAAAATGCAAAAGATGTATGGAAAACAGAATTGGGAAACGAAGACTATAAAAACTTTGATGTAAAATATTTTGGGCAGCAAGATTTTTATGCACCTTTTGCATCTGGCTCCGGTCAATATTCGACAATGATTATTATTCCCTGCAGTATGGGTACATTAGGCAGAATTGCAACAGGAATGTCAAGCGATTTAATCACAAGAGCCGCAGATGTCATTCTAAAAGAAAGAAGAAAATTAATTTGTGTGGCAAGAGATACGCCGTACAATCTTATCCATATAAAAAATATGGAAACAATTACCCTTGCGGGTGGAATCATCGCACCAGCTACACCATCTTTTTATAGTTTACCTAAAACAATTGAAGAGGTAGCAGCAACGGTGGTTGACAGAGTTATAGATCTTGCAGGTCTTCAACAAAACAGTTATCGTTGGGGAGAAAAATAGTTATAATAATCACATAAAAAAAGCCCGCCGATTGACATTTGGCGGGCTTTCTTTTTCAATAGTTTTATAGAAATCTAAAACTTCACAAAATGTAGTCCTATTGATTTACTGCTTTGCTCAAGTCTTATAAAATATCCTCCTTTTGCCATTCCTTTAAATTCCTTTAAAAGATCTTTTTGATATTGACCCGCCACTTTTATACCATCAGAAAACTTTTTCACACTTCGTCCATTTTCATCAAATATATTAAAAGTTACTTCGCCTGAACCGGGAACGATGTAGTCGATAATCGCTGATGTACTTACCGGATTTGGTGAAATTTTTAATCCGATACCATCTTTAATAATAGTTATTTTATTATTTCTGGATGCAGTAGTAAAAGTCTGAACTGATGAAACATTGCCTGAACCTACTGCAGCACAGTTAGCAGTTATTCTCCACTGATAAGTAGAACCAATAGTAAGTCCGGATAGATTATAACTGTTTGTCTGTATTCCTGTAGCTGCCACATTCCATGTAGCAGCAGCTGCCGGTTTATATTCAACAGTAAAAAATGAACCGCTTTGTGCATTCCAATTAAGTGTTGCACTATTCAGTGTGATTGCTGTTGTAGACAAAGTAATGGGTGCAGCAGGTGTTGCAGTGATAATTACCTGAATATTTGCTCTGGCACCTTCCCCGCAACTATTTGTTTGTGCAACATAATAATTTAAAGTGCCTGCAACTGTTGTGTTCGGAATTGGGGCTGTGTTGCTTGCAGTTCCACCTGTTGCTGTCGTATACCACAATAAATTTGTTCCGGTTGCTGATAGTGCGGTTGCTGTTGCATTTTGGCAATAAGTTACTGATGAAACAACAACGGGTGCTGCCGGAAGTGCAGTAACTGTAACAGTAATTGCTGAACGAGGACTCTCACAAATTCCTTGTATTTGACTTACATAAAAAGTGGTTGCTCCGGCAGTTGTTGTAGATGGTGTTGGTGCGGTTAAAGTACCTGTACCACCCGTTGCAACAGTGTACCACAATAAATTGGAGCCCATTGCTGTAAGTGCCATTGCCATTGCGTTCTGGCAATAATTTACATTGCTTGTAACAATGGGTGCGGACGGAGTAATACTTATACTAATCGTAATTGCCGCTCTTGGACTTTCACAACCGCTATTTGTTTGGCTCACATAAAAAGTGGTGCTGCCAACTGTTGTAGTTGATGGTGTTGGAGCTGTTATACTACCTGTTCCACCATTTGCAACAGTATACCATAATAAATTATTTCCTGTGGCTGTAAGTACCGTTGCCGTTGCGTTTTGACAATAACTAATTGGCGAAGTAACTACAGGCGCAGAAGGAATAGCATTCACTGTTACAGTTATTGAAGCCCTAGGACTTTCACCGCAACTTTGTGTTTGACTTACATAAAAAAGAATATTACCTACAGTTGTTGTAGAAGGTGTTGGAGCAGTTGAACTTCCTGTTCCACCTGTTAGATTTGTATACCATAACAGGTTTGTACCTGTTGCTGTAAGTGTCACTGCTGTTGCATTCTGGCAATAAGTAACCGGAGTTATAACAGTCGGTGCAGCAGTCGTCGCGGTTATTGTTACTACAATTAAAGTGCGTGGACTTTCACAACCATTGGTACTTTGAGTAACATAATAATTGGTATTACCAATAGTTGTTGTTGATGGAGTAGGAGCTGCTGTGCTTCCAATTCCTCCTGTTGCTGTTGTATACCATAATAAATTAAAACCTGTTGCTGTAAGTGCTGTTGCTGCTGAGTTAAGGCAATAAGTTATCGGACTCACTGCTGTTGGTGCAGCAGGAGTTGCATTTACATTTACAGTAATTGCTGCCCTTGGGCTTTCGCAACTATTGTTGGTTTGGCTAACATAAAAAGTAGTACTTCCTAAAGTTGTTGTAGACGGAGTTGGAACTGTTGCACTGCCTGTTCCACCATTTGCAACTGAATACCATAATAAATTATTGCCTGTCGCTGAAAGTATAGCAGCTGTTGCATTTTGACAATAATTAATAGGCGAAGAAACAGTTGGTGCTGTAGGTATTGCATTTACATTTACCATGATTGCTGCTCTTGGACTTTCACCACAGCTCTGTGTTTGCGATACATAAAAAATGGCAGTACCTACAGTTGTGGTAGAAGGTGTTGGAGCAGTTGAACTTCCTGTTCCACCCGTTGAATTTGTATACCATAACAGGTTTGTACCTGTTGCTGTAAGTGCCACTGCTGTTGCATTCTGGCAATAAGTAATCGGAGTTGTAACGGTAGGTGCAGCAGTCGTTGCGGTTATTGTTACTGTAATTATTGTCCGTGGACTTTCACAACCATTAGCACTTTGACTGACATAATAGTTTATACTACCAATAGTTGTTGTAGATGGAGTAGGGGCTGTTGAACTTCCTGTTCCTCCTGTAGCAACTGCATACCATAAAAGATTTATGCCAGTTGCTGTAAGTAACGTTGCTGTTGCATTCTGGCAATAAGTTGTGATGGTATTTGACGTAGTGGGTGCAGTAGTTGTACAAGCAGGAACACTTACATAAATATGATATTCACCTGGCTGTAAAACAATATTTTGTGTAGTGCCTGACAAAGTAAAAATTGATCCGGTAGCTCCGTTTAAGTTTGTACCTATTCCATTACTGATATAATTCGTATAATCTCCTGTACCTAGAAAAGTAACAGATTTTGTTTGTTGAACAACATCCAAATTGGCAACTACTGTAACTTTTTTTCCTGCAGCATTTGGGTCTGCAATTTGAAAAACTTTTACTAGTCCGCCACCATTAAAAAAATCATAATTAAAAACCGTATTATTAAAAACAGCAGGATTGTTAAGCCTTAAATCGATCATGCTTTTGTAAGTATCGTATAAATGCCTACGGTTGGCATTGTTCATATATTCCCAATGCGGTGGTTTGTTTGCTAAGTTTGATCCGCCCGAGTTAATGGATATATCGTAACCTCTTTCTTCAAATTGCCAAATTAATTTAGGTCCGGGCACTGTAAAAAATACTGCTGCAGCAGCCTCTTCTCTTGCCAATGCGGTGTTTAAATTTTTTACATCGTAAGATTCAGAACTGTTTCCAAATTGTAAATTCTTAAACATGGTACGCTCTTCATCGTGGCTTTCCATGTAACCCATTAAAGCAGGATTATTAAAGTTTCGCTGGGAGGAATTATATACTACACCTGAAATGTCTGAATTGCTGCTAAAGCCCATTGTGCATTGGTTATACCGGCTGTTCATGTTTCCCCAAGGCATAAATCCATAAGCGGAATATTCCTGCTCTTCCTGGCTTGGAAGTGTTCCTAAAAACTCTAAAATCATATAAGTATTTGGATGTGCAGGAACAGCATTATCATAATAATATTTTAGATTGGCAACTCTTGAAGCATCATAATTTTCTACTGAAGTTGTATTAGTTACTGTTTGTGTAAAACCTTTGGCCAAATCAAATCTAAATCCATCGACTTTATATTCATCTAACCAAAAATTTACAGAGCGCTGAACAAGGTATTTGGTGGCTGTGGAAGTATGGTTGAAATCGTTAAAAAC
This sequence comes from Ferruginibacter sp., assembly GCA_043736415.1. GTDB lineage: Bacteria > Bacteroidota > Bacteroidia > Chitinophagales > Chitinophagaceae > Ferruginibacter. The sequence goes on from JAYTCO010000338.1 coordinate 6,243, forward strand.
GCTGTAGGGATGAGGTGCAGTAACATTAAGCCAGGGATTATTAGCTGCGGGCTGATTTGTAGAATTGTTCCAATACAATTTTGCCTGGGGTGCATTGCCTGAGCAATGGTTATAAACAACATCCAGAATAACAGCAATTCCATTTTGATGACATTTATCAATAAACTCTTTTAATTTATTTTTTGGTCCATAATATTTATCAGGTGCAAAATAAAAAGACGGATTATAGCCCCAGCTTTCATTACCATCAAACTCGTTTATTGGCATTAATTCAATGCTGTTTATACCTGTATTTTTTAAGTATTGAAGAGAATCAATTAGTGACTGATAACTATGTTCTGCAGTAAAATCTCTTATTAAAAGTTCATAAGTAATCAGATTTTTTTTATCAGGTTTTACAAAGTTGTTAGATACCCATGTATACTGAGGTTCGGCGGTTTGTAAAATACCTACCAGGCCTGTTGTTAAACCTGCGGGATAAGGTTTAAGGTTGGGATAAGTTACTGAACTTATGTAAGGATCGTTATCAGGGTCGAGCACTTTTTGGGTGTAGGGGTCAGCAATTTTTATAGAATTATCAACGAGATATTGATAGCTGTATTCAGTACCGGGCGTAAGTCCATTAATGGTTAACCAATAATAATTACCGTCAGGTGTTTTATTCATTTGGTAAGCACAACTTTGTACCCAGTTTGTAAAATCTCCAACTACAATAACACTCGTTTTATTTGGTGCGAATAATACAAGCGTAGCAGATGTATTATTGGGCGCATAATTTATACCCTCAACAATACCTGCGGGCAAAGGCGCAATCGTTTGCGTTGAAGGGATGTAAAAAGAAAAAGAATCTTTTTTTAATCCACTCCCATCATTACCCTCAAATATTATTTTCTGATCACAAGCTGTTGATATTGTCGGATTGGCTGATATGGAAGTTGCACCTGTCGTCGTATTGATGGTATTTCCATTTAATTTTATTGTAAGCGCTGCATTATTGGAAGCTACTCCTGTAATATTTACAGAACCTCCCAAAGGAACTAAAATAGGCTCTGCATAAGGAATATAACGTGGCTCAAATGGAGGCATGTTGAGCCTCACATTAAATTGTCCTGCGGTGTAAACAGGAATGTACATATCGCTCAAATCTGAATTTACTTCTTTTAAATTACCGGAAGCATTCCTAAAAATTACATTTACTTTAATGATAGTTTCACCGGCAGGCACAGCAAAAAATGTACGTACACTTACCGGATTGTTGCTGTTATCTTTTAGGGTATACTGATATTTATTTGCACCCAATGCTGTTGCATTTGCTAATGGATTTGTAGATCCATAAACAAATTTTACATACCTCCAATCCGATGGTCCGGTGCTTAAATTTGTAATTACTCCAACATGCATATACACGTTTGAAGAATTTCCGCCTTCAAAGTTTAAGAGTCCCTGGTTTCCTTTTGTACAATCAATTATAAAGGAAAGATTGTTATTTTCCTGTGGAAATTCCGGAACCCATGTAAGTAGTCTTTGAGCATTTGTTGAAAAACCTACCATCACTACAAAAAAAGGGAGTAAATATTTTTTCATATTAAATTTAAATTTTTGTAAGGTACTGCTATAAAGATATTAAAAACTAATAATGAAAATATTTGTGGTGAGTAAAGATATTTTTTAAACTCAGGTATTTATTATTACTGAGCATAAAAAAAGACAGCAAGAGTGCTGTCTTTTTTTATAGATTATTTTTTGGCATTTATCTTAAGTCTACTACTTCCACACCGGGATATTTTTTTGCATCATATATAAAAGTAGCATCCGGCACATTTGCATTTGGCGTAAGGCTTGTTGTGCTGTAAGTATATTTATTACCTGTTTTTTCAAAAAGTTTAGTTGTACTTATTGAGTTCTTATCAACATATAATAAGATTTTAAAAAAAGGCTTTGTCTTGTCTATAGGCGTAAGTTCAATTTCACTTAAAGATTTATTTGTACCGTTTAATTTGTATAAAAAATCTTTATCATAAAAATTAGTAAAAAGTTTTTGAGGTGTTAGACTATTTGCAGATGGATCAATTTTGCTTATGGTTACTTCCTTTGAAGCCTTGTCTAACGTCCAAATGTTGCTGCCATCTGAAAATATCTCCTGTCCGGTAACACTGATGCGGTATTTATTTCCTTTCATAAATACATTACCTGTTTTAACTCCTAATACTTTGCCTGCAGCATTTTCAATTTTTAATGAAAACTTTCCCTGTACTGTTTTAAATGTTTTAAATTTTGAACTAACTGCATCAAGAATCTTTTTTGCTTCAGGATCACTTTTACCCATGCCTTTTAGGGGCTGAGCTGCAACAGAAAAAAAACCTCCTATCATAATCATTAATGCTGTAAATATTTTCTTCATATTATTTTTTAATTTTAAAAATGCAAATATATGTTATAGACCACCCGCAGTAAGAAACGATTAAGCCAGCTTTTGCAAATAAATGTTAATGTAATTTTAAGGGGAGCTGTTTATAAACAAATCGGTAAACAAATTCAAATTCAATATTTTTGTCGCCCATGGCCAAAACTGCTTCAGAAACACCTTTAATGATACAACATAATGCTATTAAGGCTAAATATCCTGATGCAATATTGTTGTTTCGAGTGGGAGATTTTTATGAAACTTTTGGTCAGGATGCAGTCATCACTTCTCAGGTTTTGGGCATCACACTTACCAAACGTAATGGTG
>JAYTCO010000339.1:0-8970 GCA_043736415.1 Ferruginibacter sp.
ATCCAATTATGCTGATGCCTTTTAAGGGGCTATTGGAGTGTAGTTGGAAGGTGGCTCACTTTGAGCGGATTGGTGGCTCAGTTTGGAGCGGAATATGCACCTCTCCCTGATTTCAAAAAATTTTAAAAGAATGCAAAGGTAAGTATGGGGCTTTGTAAGGCTAAAATGGGGCTGAAAATTGAATGGAAGTAATAAAATGAAAGCAAGAACGTTCTTATGGGTGTTAACTATAGTTTTGAATGTTTTGAAAGCCAGGTTAAAATTTTTATCCTAACAATCAAAGAGTTATATTTTTTGGGAAGTCTTTAAATAAACTTCCACTCAAATTTTGCAACTATGCCACTTCCGAACTCATCTATGGCATTTACAATTAATGGTTCTTTAGAATAGTGTAATATTGTCAAATTGAAGGCACGGCTCTTAAATCCAAAGCATTTTTAGTTCTGTGACTAAGGACGGCGAAGCCGTAAGAAGAATATGATATTTTTGAAGAGTTGTATCAATTTACATCTACAATTTTTAAGTTATGGAAGAGGAAAAAGATTTGTTCTCTGAAAATGGAAGTAAGGGGCTGACTGTAAAGGAAATAGCATTAAAATACCTATCATACTATCCTTTATTTATTATTTCAATAGCAGTATGTATAGGTGTCGCTCTTCTTTATTTAAGGTATACCGTGCCTAAATTTCAAGCTTCCACTTTAATAATGGTTAAAGGAAATCAACCAAGCGGGGCACAACAGCAGGTAAATGACCTTGTAGGAACAGCTATGAGTTCTCAATTGCAGGGAAATCTGAATAATGAATTGATTTCTCTGCGATCTACCAGCTTAATGCAAAGAGTTATTTCAAAAAACGGATTTAATATTTCTTATTATCACTTGGGTAAATTTCTAAGAACTGACCTTTACTTAGATGCTCCTTTAAGATTGATACCTAGTACAATTATTGATAGTTCCAAAATCTTTGAGATTTTAGTAAAAAAACTTACCAGCATTGGGGGAATTATTGAATATGGTCCGGAAGAAGAACTCAATTCTTTGACTTTTCGCTGGAATAAAACTTTTACTATAAATGGGAGTTCTTATATTCTTGCACCAGCTACTGGGGCTACTTTTGACCAAAAAAATAGTTATTTTGTTAGGTGGGTCCCTATATGGGCAGCAGGTGAGGAAATATCAAGTAAGATGTCGTTTGGCATATTAAGCGAAAAGACCAGCATTCTTAAATTAGAGATTTTAATTGAAAACGTTTCTCGAGGAAAGGATATTTTAAACGCTTTTGTAAGGGAGTATGATTTGTCTGATATTGAGGACAGGAACCTGCTTTCGCTATCGACTACACGATTTATAAATGAAAGGCTTGGATTGATTGCCGGAGAATTAAGCGGTGTTGAAGGTAATTTGGAAAGTTACCAATCGAGTAATCAAGTTATCGATATGAGTGCTCAATCAGGTCAGGCATTCGGTAACACCAATAATGCGATCCAAAATTTGCAAACTCTTAATGTAAAACAGAACATTGCTAAAATGTTAACAGGGTATTTTACAAGCCCCGATGCAGATGATAAATTGGTGCCATCATCGATGGGTCTTGAGGACGCAACTCTTTCTGCTTTAATTGCTAACTACAATGAGTTACAACTAAGAAAGCAAAAGGAGAGTGCATTTGCAACAAAAAACAGTATTGCTATAAAAGATATTACCAATCAGTTGGCGGATGTTAAAGGAAGCATTCTAGAATCGATTACGAATGTGAATAAAAATTTGCGAGTTCAGGAAAGTAGTTTTCAGCAGCAGAACAGCCAAAATAAGAGATTTCTATCGTCCCTGCCCCGTAAGGAAAGGGTTATGCAGGAAATAAAAAGAAAGCAAAGTATTACTGAGGGGTTATACTTATACCTACTGCAAAAAAGAGAAGAATCGGCTATTACCAGCACATCGGCCAGCTTGTCTAATTACAAACAAATAGACCCTGCCAAAGGTTATGGACCGGTATCCCCGAATGCCACTAACATAAAACTCTATTCTGCAATATTGGGATTGTTCCTCCCAATCGGCTTCATATTTTTAAGAGATGCACTAAACGATAAAATTACAAGCAGAGAAGATATTTCCAAAAAGTTGCCGATAAATATACTTGGAGATATTGGCCACGAAAATAAGGGACGTTTGCAAGGGTTTTCAGTTATAGGCAGAGATATTATTTCAGAACAATTTAGGATAATTCGTACTAGCCTAGCGCTCATCAAGAATAAACAAAAACAACACCAGGTAATACTAATTACTTCATCTGGAGGCGGTGAGGGCAAATCTTTCATAAGTACTAATTTGGCTGCTGTGCTTGCTATACCAGGTAAAAAAGTGGCTTTACTGGAGTTTGATCTTCGTAAACCAGGCATTCTAAAGGCACTTCAATTAGATACAAAAGTGCGAGGTATTACCACTTATTTGCAGGGCAAAGCTATTAACCTTAAGGAAATTTATATTGAAGCTAATGGAATTTCATCTTTACATATTTATCCTTCTGGTCCTATACCTGGTAATCCAGGGGATATGTTGATAAATGAGCGGGTAAGTAAAATGTTTGAAGATTTAAAAAGTGCATACGATTATATCATTATCGATACTGCTCCTGCAGGTTTGGTAAGTGATTCTTTTATACTGGGCGAGCATAGCGACATTTCGTTATACGTAATACGCCAGCGGGTGACACTAAAGAAACAGCTCGACTTCATGGCAGATATTTACAAAACTGGCAAGCTTAAGAATATGTCAATTATTTTAAATGATGTTAAGACTGGCAGTAAATATGGTTACTATGGCTATGGTGGCGGTAATGGTTATGAAAGTTATGTAGAGCCAGAAAAAAAAAGAGAAAAATCAGTCTAACAAAAAATTAAAATCACCTAAATAAATAACTGTTATTTAATGCAAGCAAGTGTGGCTGTAGAACAAAAATGGGATATGGAGATTAAACCTCAGAATAAATTATTTGATTTACACTTAAAAGATGTTTGGGATTATAGAGATCTACTCTGGCTTTTAGTAAGCCGCGATTTTGTATCCTTCTATAAGCAAACCATATTAGGCCCTCTTTGGTTTTTCATTCAACCCTTGTTTACTACCATCATTTTTACCTTTGTTTTCGGAAAAATGGGAGGATTTTCAACCGATGGTTTACCCCAGCCTCTTTTTTACATGGCTGGTATAACTGCATGGAACTATTTTGCTGAATGCCTTACCAAAACCAGCACAGTATTTAGTGCAAATGCCGCAATTTTCGGTAAAGTTTATTTTCCGCGCTTAATTATGCCTTTAAGTATAGTAGTAAGCAATTTGGTGCGATTCGCAGTGCAGTTACTCTTATTCTTTATGGTAATGGCTTTTTATTGGTACCGTGGGGCCAATTTTGGAATTACCTGGGCAGTTTTCTTATTTCCAATTGTTATCATTTTAATGGCCCTTTTGGGTTTAGGTGGTGGAATGATCATTTCTTCTCTTACTACAAAATATCGCGATCTTGCTTTCCTTTTTACTTTTGCTGTGCAGCTATTAATGTATGCCACAACTGTAATTTATCCTTTGTCTTCAGCACCAGAAAAATTTAAATGGATTATTGAACTTAATCCAATGACAGGAATTATTGAAACCTTTCGATATGGCTTTCTTGGTCAGGGTTCTTTTACCTGGGTATCTTTTGCATATTCCTGTTCTATAACACTGGTTTTACTTGTTTTTGGTGTAATAATCTTTAACAGGGTAGAGAAAAATTTTATAGATACGGTATAACGCACTAAAACTTTCCTTTTAGCATAATTCTTTAAATATTAATATATGGCCATTGCCATTAAAGTCGAAAATATTTCTAAAGCCTACCAACTTGGCGAAATAGGCACTGGCACCATTAGCCGCGACCTGGAGCGCTGGATAGCCAAAGTACGCGGCAAAGAAGACCCTTTTTTAAAAATAGGCGAAGCCAACGACCGTACACAAAAAGGTACCAGCGATATTGTTTGGAGTTTAAAAGATATCAACTTTGAAATTAATGAAGGTGATGCTGTCGGAATCATTGGTAGAAATGGTGCTGGAAAGAGTACCCTCTTAAAAATACTTAGCCGTGTTACTTCGCCTACAACAGGTAGTATTAAGGTGAAGGGAAGAATTGCAAGTCTTTTGGAAGTAGGTACCGGGTTTCATCCGGAACTTACCGGTAAAGAGAATATCTATTTAAATGGAGCAATTCTTGGTATGAGAAAAAAAGAGATTACACGCAAGTTTGATGAGATTGTAGATTTCTCAGGGGTTGAACGCTACATTGATACTCCGGTTAAAAGATACTCATCAGGTATGTATGTAAGGCTGGCATTTGCTGTAGCCGCATACCTAGAATCTGAAACATTGATAGTTGATGAAGTGTTAGCTGTTGGTGATCTTGAGTTTCAGCGTAAATGTTTAGGCAAAATGGGTGAAGTGAGTAAGGGTGAAGGGAGAACTGTTTTATTTGTAAGTCATAACATGGGATCAATCAAAAATCTTTGTACACATGGGGTTTATTTAAAGAATGGACAAATAAAAAAAAGTGGAAAAATCAATAGCGTTATAGAGGAATATTTTGTAGATGTAAATGCAAATATTAATGAAGATAGAAGTCATGCTTTAACGAATAAAAATGCTGCTTTCTGTGATTGGAATATTTTGGGTTCAAATAATGATTCAACAATAAAAACAAGGGATACAGCTCAAATTTCTATAGATTTTGTATGTAAGAAAAATTATAAATCAGTAGAGCTGGGTTTAATAATAAGAGACTACAAAGGTGAAATTGTTTTTGGTTGCAATAGTCTAGATGGTAGTCAAAATGCATTTGATATAAATCCAGGTAGATATAAGTTTAAATTTCAGGTTAGACTACCCCTTAGACATGGGCAGTATGAGTTTGATTTTGCAATAGTAAGCCAACAAGAAATACTGGATCATTGGATACCTGCTAAAAAGTTAACTATAGTTAGTGAATTTGACTCTAAATTAGGAGAAGAGTGGCTTGGTATATTAAATGAAAGTTCAATCTTTAATTATGAGACTGAAAGTTAAAAAGTTATTTAAACGGATTATTCAAAATATATTAAATGAAAATTTATGCTTAGATAATAATTTATATAATATTCAGTTTTCAGACAATACATCCTCCTTTTCAAATCCAATCACAGTTACAGGTGGTTCAAATATATTTATTGGATCTAATTCGCATATAGGTAAGTATGCATGGTTAGGTGCAATTGAAAGTTATTTAAATGAGAAATTTGCTCCAGTAATCAAAATAGGTAACAATGTGAATATTGGAAACTTTGCCTGTATTACTTGTATAAAGGAGCTTATAATTGAAGATGGTTGTCTGTTTAGTGAACATGTATACATATCAGATCATGCACATGGATATGATGTTTCGATTAATTTACCTCCAGCTCTCCAGCCTTTAAATTCCAAAGGTCCAATTCACATAGGGAAAAACACGTTTTTAGGAATGAGGGTTTGTATTCTTCCTTCGGTTAAATTAGGAAAGAATTGTGTTGTTGGTGCAAATTCTGTCGTGACGAAATCTTTTCCTGATTATAGTTTAATTGCAGGCGCTCCTGCAAAACTTATTAAAACATATAATTTAATAACAAAAAAATGGGAAGGGATATGAAGCGATATATTAAGTATATGTATTTTAAAATAAAAGAAAAATATAACTATTTTAAAAATTTAAAACTTGTTACAGGTATCAAATTTTCGGACTATTTGAGATTAAAATATGGAAGTAATGTCAATGCCAGTTCAATTTTTGGTAAAAAAATTCAAATAACTAATTCATTTTGGCATTTACATTCTATCAATGAAATATTTATAGACGAAACGTACAAGTTCCATACAGAAAACCCGGAACCTTTGATTTTGGATTGTGGTTCAAACATAGGCTTAAGTATAATTTATTTAAAAAGATTACACCCGAATGCTAAAATAATTGGCTTTGAACCCGATCCAACAATCTTTAAAATGTTGAATGAAAATCTTAATCAATTTGATTTTTATAATATAACAATTGAAAATAAAGCTGTTTGGATAGGTGAAGGAGAATTAACTTTTAATAATACTGGCTCTTTAGGTGGAAAATTGAACACGAATGATCTTTCAACCGTAGCAGAGGTGGATAAAAATAATCCATGTATCACTAAAACTATTCGTTTGAAAGAGTACCTTAAAAATCAAAAGGTTGACTTTCTAAAAATAGATGTAGAAGGAGCTGAATTTCAGTTATTAGATGATTGTTTAGATGAGTTAAAAAACGTTGAAAAAATTTTCATTGAATATCATAGAGATAATGGAAGTCATTCTTATGTGGGTGATTTTATTTCTAAACTCGAGAAATGTGGTTTTACAATTTATATAAAGGAGGCGTGGAATAACCTACCACACCCTTACTGTTCAGATAATTTCAATCCAATGTATGATTTACAATTAAATATCTTTGGATATAGAAAATAGACCTATGAATTTAGCATTTACAATTTGTTCAAATAATTATTTGGCACAGGCTAAAATTCTTGGAGACAGCCTTATTGAAAAAAATCCTGGCTATACTTTTTATATTTTTCTGGTTGATAAAAAATACAGCAAAATTGATTACGATTTTTTTAGCCCGCACACTGTAATTGAAGTTGAAGATTTATATGGAAATGAATTTTTAGCGCTGTGGCAAAAGTATGATATAGTTGAATTAAATACTGCAGTGAAAGCCTCCGTGTTTAAGTATCTATTTAGCAAATTTGAAAACCTGTCCTGTTTATTTTATTTTGATCCTGATATAATGATTTTTGAAAAATTGGAGTGTTTGGAGATTGAATTAGCGACATCAGATATAATTTTAACACCTCATATTTTAACACCGATTCCCATTGATAAATTTATGCCTGGTGAAAATACATTCTTAAATTTTGGTATCTATAATCTTGGGTTTTTGGGTGTGAAAAGGACTATTAATGTCTTTTCGTTTTTGGACTGGTGGGAAGAAAGACTTTTAAAGTTTGGATTTAACGATCCTGGTAGTGGTTTTTATGTTGATCAGCTGTGGATAAATTTAGTTCCAATTCTTTTCCGAAATGTAAAAATTCTTAATAAGTATGGTTATAATGTTGGTCCATGGAATTTGCATGAAAGGTGCTATATTATTAAGGAAAACGAAAGTTATAAAATGCCGGATTCCTCAAATCTGGTTTTTTATCATTTTAGTTCGTACAGCTATAAAACGCCATTAGTTATATCTAAATATTATAATAGGCACAAATTTAAAGATGTTCCCGGTCTAAAGGCATTATATACCCATTATCATAATTTGCTTATCGAAAATAAAATTCAATATTATAGTTCATTAAAGTGTTTTTATGTCGATGCACGAAGTAGAGTGCTCAGCAAAGAGCGTAGAAATCGAAAAATGAAGGATAACATAAAAGTATTTGTTCCGCCAATAATTTGGGATACTGTCTATAATACTTTATCAATAGGTAAGCGGGATGAAATTTAAATTTTTTTTCGTAGTAAAAGTTGTTAGTTAAAGATGGATTTGTCTATTGTTACGATTAATTATAATAATCTAGAAGGGATAAAGTTGACTTTCAAATCAGTTTTTGAGCAAACCGCAGGTGATTTTGAATACATAGTAATTGATGGTGGTTCTACTGACGGTAGTGTGGAGTATATTAATCAGTTTCAAAATAAAGTAACCCGCTTTATAAGTGAAAAAGACAAGGGGATTTATGATGCGATTAATAAGGGTATAGTATACTCCAATGGTAAATATTTAATGTTTTTAAATAGTGGTGATTGTTTATGCGATTCTGAAACAATTGGCAATTGCTTGAAAGAAATTAAATTGAGTACATCTACGGATGTATTTTATGGTAATATTTTATTTAAAAGACAGCACGCAAGTGATCTGCCTTTACACATTCATCCTTCAAAACTTGATATAAGTTTTTTCGAAAGTAATAATATTAACCATCAGGCATCGCTTATTAACAGCAATTTGTTTGAAGAATTTGGGCTATACCCTCTTAACTATAAATTGGCTTCCGATCATTGGCTAAACCTTAAATGTATAATTGAGAACAAAAAATTTAGTTACATCAATCGGCCGTTAGTAATTTATGACTTTACCGGCGAGAGTAGCAAGAGAAGAGATGAATATGATGAAGAGATGAAGTCGATGTGGGAAATAATGGTTCCTGCATATGTGCAGAATGTATCAAAGGCTTTTAATGAGGTTAAGATTAATACTAGTAGTAAGGCTGTTAGGGCAGCGCTTTGGTTTAATAAAAAAATTATGAGGCTGAAACAAAGAGGAACTATTGTAAATAGAATGTTTTAGTGTTTGTTTTTAAAAATGTTTTTGTATTAACAGCAAATCCAACCTCCTGCAAAAAATTAAAAAATGAGAATCGCTATTGCTAGTTTAGGAGATCCCAGATCCCTCAAAACATGGTCAGGAATTCCAGTAAACATTGTAGCGAGTTTAAAAAAACGCGGACATGATATTATTCCAATACAACTTAAACCTCCCCCTGAGCCTTGGTATTACGATTGGAAAAGAAGATTGAACTATCGTTTCAATAAAAAATGGTTTTTAGCAGACGTCCAAAAATATCATCTTCTGCAAATAGGCAAACAATTGGATCAGCAGGTGGAGGCAATTCAACCCGATGTTGTTATCGTAATTCATGGTGACTTTCTAGCCTACTCTAGTTTTTCGCAACCGGCTTGTTTCATTCACGATACCACCTTTGAGGGGCTTATTGACTATTACGCAGATTTTACTAATCTAACAAAGAAAAGTATTCATCTGGGAAATCAAATGTATAAACTATCGTTAGATAAAGCTAAGGCTGCCATATTTTCATCAAGTTGGGCAAGTAATAGTGCTGTTTCTTACTACG
>JAYTCO010000340.1:0-3826 GCA_043736415.1 Ferruginibacter sp.
TTTAATAAATTGCTAGTATCAGCAACGACAACAGATTTACCCATTATTTTATTTAAATTTTCTAACTGTATTTTTCTTGTTGCTTGAATATCCAAAGCAATATATGGTGCTATTACAAGAGAGACAATGCTCATCAATTTGATTAATATATTCATTGATGGGCCAGATGTATCTTTAAACGGATCTCCAACAGTATCACCCGTTACAGAAGCTTTGTGTGGTTCAGATTTCTTGTAGAACATTTCACCGTTTATCAAAACACCTTTTTCAAAAGATTTTTTTGCATTGTCCCATGCGCCACCTGCATTTGATTGAAAGATTCCCATAAGTACGCCTGATACGGTTACACCTGCCAATAACCCGCCTAAAACTTCAGGGCCAAATACAAAACCAACAACAACCGGTGTTATCAATGCAATAGCCCCCGGCAACATCATTTCTTTGATAGAAGCTTTGGTAGAAATAGCTACACACTTATCATATTCAGGCTTGGCTTTGTATTCCATAATACCCGGAATTTCTCTAAACTGGCGACGAACTTCCTGTACCATTTCCATAGCAGCTTTACCAACAGCTTGTATACAAAGTGCAGAAAATACAAACGGTATCATACCACCTACAAACAAACCAGCCAATACCGGTGCTTTATAAATATCAATCGCATCAATACCCGCAATGCCCACAAATGCAGCAAACAAAGCCAATGAAGTTAAAGCCGCAGAAGCAATTGCAAAACCTTTACCGGTAGCAGCAGTTGTGTTACCAACAGCATCTAAATTATCTGTGCGTTCTCTCACTTCAGGAGGTAATTGACTCATTTCAGCAATACCGCCCGCATTATCGGCAATAGGACCAAATGCATCAATTGCTAATTGCATTGCAGTGGTGGCCATCATACCGGCTGCTGCAATTGCTACACCATATAAACCTGCAAAATGATAAGATCCCATAATACCTGCAGCCAAAGTTAAAATTGGAATCACGGTAGATTTCATGCCTACAGATAGGCCAGCTATTATATTTGTAGCATGCCCGGTTGAAGATTGTTGTATAATAGACATTACAGGTTTTTTACCCATAGCTGTGTAATATTCTGTAACAATACTCATAATCGCACCAACTCCTGTACCTACTAAAATAGCATAGAAAACACCCATTTTTGTAAACGTTACAGAACGTAACGTAATATCTCCATCAGGTAACATGTAAACCACAATAAAATAAGATGCTATTACTGTTAGTGCCATTGAAGCCCAGTTACCAAGGTTTAGCGCATTTTGTACATTCGATTTTTCGTCTTTAATGGTAACAAACCAAGTTCCTACTATTGAAAAAAGAATTCCTAAACCACAAATTACCATTGGCAATAGGATAGGAGACATTCCACCAAAAGCATCAGTAACTTTTATTTCTTGACCAAGGACCATTGTTGCTAATATAGTAGCCACATAAGATCCAAAAAGATCCGCACCCATTCCGGCTACGTCACCAACATTATCACCTACGTTATCTGCAATTGTTGCAGGGTTACGCACATCATCCTCAGGAATTCCGGCTTCTACTTTACCAACTAAATCTGCACCTACATCAGCGGCTTTTGTATAAATACCACCACCAACTCTGGCAAATAGTGCAATAGATTCAGCACCCAACGAAAAGCCTGTCAATACTTCTATAGCAGTTTTCATTTGGTCACTATCAACTGTTACTACGTTAAATATTTTAAGAAGAACAATAAATAACCCGCCTAGTCCGAAAACAGCCAGCCCAGCAACACCCAAACCCATTACAGTACCACCTGTGAAGGAAACTTTTAAAGCAAGTTTTAAACTTGTCCGGGCGGCTTGCGTAGTACGAACATTTGCTTTTGTGGCTACTTTCATACCTATATAACCAGCCGTTGCAGAAAACACTGCACCAATAATAAATGCGATGGCTATTACCCAACTGCCATGAATTGGCTTGCCATTAATTTCATGTATTGTACCTGAATATGCAAGCAACGCTGCAGCAAAAACAACAAAAATGCTGAGAACTTTCCACTCTGCTTTTAAAAAAGCCATGGCACCATCTGCAATGTAACCCGCAAGTTCCTGCATATTTTTATCGCCTGCATCTTGTTTCGTTACCCATGCAGATTTTATTGCCATTACTATTAATCCTACAATACCAAATGCAGGTACTACATAAATCAAGTTTTCCATCATATAAAATTGTGTTTTTTGGTGGGCAAAAATAGGGAAAAAGAGGGGAGAAAATCCATTTTTGATCTAACATATGAGACCGTACTCATAATAATTAAAACTAGGTTAACGGGTGTTTAAGGAATACATTGTCTTTTTGGCAAAATCATCAGAGCATAATTGAGAAGCTTGTAATGTGCATTTACAAGTAAAGAACTAAATAATTATATGTAAAATTTAATTTTATTCATCATCAATTATTTTGGCTTTTTTTAGAATTTTTACAGCAACTTCATACCATAATAACCTGTGAGCGTAAACACTATACACCTTGCAATTACACCCATACAGCACCAAAATACAAGTCTGTTTAACGATGCATTTAAGCCAACGCCAACTGCAATGCTAATAGGTGCACCTACTGTAAAGGTTCCAAAAAATCCCAGCCCTATTACACCAAACTTATTCCATATTCTGTGAGCAAGTGTATCTGTTTTTACTTCTTTTACTTTTGGTTTTTTATACCTGGCAACAAAATCCCTTATTTTATCGCCTAAAAAAGCGGCGACGAAAACGCCTGTAAGCCCACCAATGGCACTTGAAAAAAATATAATCCATGGTGACAAACCCATCGCAAAACCGGTTGGTATTGCAGCATAAATTTCGAAAGTGGCTAAACCCGCTACCGTTAATATTTTTAAAATCATCTTTCTTTTTGTTTTGCAAATCTACGTCAGCCTCAACTTTTGTAAAAACAGTTTAATAAATCTTGCTTTCATTGAAATACGAATGTATCCTAAAATTGACTAAGAGGTTTCAACATTAAAAATGATTTTTAATGCCTGTAACAAATTAATTTTTAAAGGTTTTGAAAAGATAAATAGTTTAAACGTAAATTGACGCTACAAAAAAACTAACCATGAGATTTTTCAACATTCTATTCTTTGCAACAATTGCATTTTTAACATCCTGCAGCAACAAATCTTCGGGTATTTCGGAAAATAATTATTTTTTAGACACTGACACAGCTGCTGTAAAAACAGGAGGCATTAAAATGGTTTCTATAAATACACCGAAGGGAAAGTTTAATGTATGGACCAAAAAGATTGGTAATAACCCCAAAATAAAAGTTTTGTTATTGCATGGTGGTCCGGGCAGTAGCCATGAATATTTTGAAAGCTTTGAAAGCTTCTTACCAAAAGAAGGAATTGAGTTTATTTATTACGACCAACTCGGAAGCTATTTAAGCGATAAGCCCACTGATACCAGCCTTTGGGTAACCGAGCGTTTTGTGGAAGAAGTAGAACAGGTACGGCAGGCGCTTCATTTAGACAGTTCAAATTTTTATTTATTGGGTCACAGCTGGGGTGGAATTCTTGCTATGGAATACGCTTTAAAATATCAGCAAAACTTAAAAGGATTAATTATAAGTAACATGATGAGCAGTTGCCCTGCGTATGCAGCGTACAACAAAAATGTACTGCAAAAACAAATGGATCCAAAAATTGTAGACAGTATTTTAAATCTTGAAAAAGAAAATAAAACAGCAGATCCACTTTATATGAATTTGTTGATGAATAATTATTACAATAAACATATATGCAGAATTTATCCTTTTCCCGAGCCACTTAACAGAATGTTTG
>JAYTCO010000341.1:0-3816 GCA_043736415.1 Ferruginibacter sp.
AATAAATAATTGTATTTTTTGTATGAGGATTTTTTTAGTTTTTTGGCAAGTTCGATTAGTGCAGCCGTGCCACTTGCATTATCATCTGCGCCGTTGTGAATCATGGGCGTGGTACCGGTATACAAAGAGTTATGATCTTCGCCATAACCCAAGTGATCGTAATGGGCGCCAAGAATAACTGTGTTGGTGGCTTTGTTGTTGATGTAGCCAATTACATTATGGCCAAATTTTGTTTTAGCGGTAACATTAATTGTTAAGGTAACTGATTTTAAACCGCTGTTTAAATTGCTTCTTAAAATATCTTTTACATAAATAACGGGTATGGCAAGTGTTGGAGTTTTATCTTTTTCATCAAATTTTAAATCATCTTTTATGGTACTTGTATTTGTAAATATTACAAGCTTTTTATTTTTTGAAATTTGGTCGTTACATACATTCAGTATTTTTTCTTTTAGATCGAAATGTGGATTGTTTTGGTTTTCTTTTAGTAAATCTGCGAGATCAAAAAAGGTAATATTGTTTTCAAATGCATCTAATGAGGTTGTCACAAGATTGCCCGAAAATGCTAACGGAAAATAATATTCATTTGCTGCGTAAGCAATACCGCCAATTACAAACGATGTGTTTTGGCCAATTTCTCTGCCTTCATTTACCTCAAACTCCTGCACGTAATTTTTATTGGCTGTAAAAGTTTGCAGATCAGCTTTTCTAGATTCGTTTTGTATAAATTCATACGCCAATTTTTCTCCTGCTGTTCCTGTTCGTCTGCCTTCTAATTTATCGTCGGCTAAATAATTAATATTCTTTTTTAGGGATACGATTACCGAAGCGTCATTGCTGCCTTTTTGTTGTGCTTGCACACCAAAGCAACTTAAAAGTAATGCTACAAAAAAGTAGTTTGATTTCATAATTTAAATATTATTGTAAAGATATTTAATGACGTTTTGCTTGCAGAATTTTGTTTTTGTTTTCAATATAATGCTATGAATATAAATTGATTTTTTAATCTGTGTAAATCAGAAAAATCTGTGAGGGCCTTGCTCACAGATAAACACAGATGTACACAGATTTTTGTTTACTCCATGTATAAAAGTTGAAAAAAGATTAAATGCCGAAGAGCGACGGGATAGAAGTGGATATCCTTTTTGTTTCCGCAGGAACAAAAAGATAATAACGGATAGCCCGGACAACTATAGAAAAAAGAACTTATGCCGAACGCCAAAATCTTCCTGTTTTTAAACCTTTATATTTGCAGCCTTAAGAAAAAAAGATATGTTTAACAAGCGCACTAAAATAAAACAACTGTTGGAAGGCGATAAAGCCAACTTTGAAACAACGGTAATGGGCTGGGTTCGTACATTTAGGAACAACCAGTTTATTGCCTTAAACGATGGCAGTACCAACAACAATTTACAAGTAGTTGCTGCACTTGGTTTGCTGGATGAGGCAATCATGAAACGCATCACCACAGGCGCTTGTATAAAAGCAACGGGAGAAATTATTGAATCGCAGGGCAAAGGCCAAAGAGTTGAATTAAAAGCGACAGTAATTGAAATATTGGGAGATAGCGATGCTGAAAAATTTCCTTTACAACCAAAAAAACACAGCCTGGAATTTTTGCGGGAAATAGCCCATTTACGCATGCGCACAAATACATTTGGTGCCATTTTTAGAATACGCCACAGCTTGTCTTTTGCCGTGCACAAATTTTACAACGACCGTGGTTTTGTTTGTATGCACACACCTATTATAACCGGCAGCGATGCAGAAGGCGCCGGCGAAATGTTTAAAGTTACTACGCTGCCGCTCGATGGAACTGCGCTGAGAAATGATGATGGCAGCATTAATTACAAAGAAGATTTTTTTGGTAAAAGCACCAACCTCACTGTTAGCGGGCAATTAGAGGGCGAACTTGCTGCTATGTCGTTCAGCGATATCTATACATTTGGACCAACGTTTCGTGCAGAAAACAGCAACACAACAAGGCACCTTGCAGAGTTTTGGATGATAGAACCCGAGGTTGCTTTTAACGACCTGGAAGATAATATGAACCTTGCCGAAGACTTTATAAAATACATTATAAAGTATGCAATGGATAATAATGCTGATGATCTTGCTTTTCTTGCACAACGTTTGGAAGAAGAAGAAAAACAGAAGCCACAAAACGAGCGTAGTGAAATGGGCTTGCTTGATAAATTAAAATTTGTGGTGGACAATGATTTTGAAAGATTGACTTACACAGAGGCAATTGAAATTTTACGGGAGTGCAACCACAACAAAAAGAAGAAGTTTCAATATTTAATTGAAGGTTGGGGAACAGATTTGCAAAGCGAACATGAAAGATATTTGGTAGAAAAACATTTTAAAAAGCCGGTTATTCTTACAGATTATCCGAAAGAAATAAAATCGTTTTACATGCGCCAGAACGATGATGGTAAAACCGTTGCAGCAATGGATATTTTAGCTCCCGGCATTGGCGAAATTGTAGGCGGTTCACAAAGAGAAGAAAGGCTTGATAAACTTTTACAACGCATGGAAGAAATGCATATTCCGGTGGAAGAAATGAATTTTTATTTAGATACTCGTCGCTTTGGTAGTTGCCCGCATGCAGGCTTTGGGCTTGGGTTTGAGCGGTTGGTTTTGTTTGTAACAGGTATGACAAATATTAGGGATGTAATTCCTTTTCCAAGGTATCCGAAGAGTGCGGCATTTTAGGTTTTGAACCGCTAAGAAAAAAAAGAAACACGAATATTATTTTATTCAACGTAAGCATTACTGCTTGCGTTTTTTATTTTTTTAATCACTCATCAATTACTTGTATCTTTTCTTTAGATATTTAACCTTTTTAGACACAGGAAATGAAACCGCTAAAATACCTCGATTATATTCTCAACCCCTTGGATCTGTTGCGTACAAAAAAAGTACTGCAGGTAAATCCTACGGCGGTGCCTGTAAGAGAGGAACCAATGGAAATGATCATTACTGTGTTTGAATATGATAAAGAAAAAATGACCTGTCATAAATTGAAGAAGGTAGAGGAAGTTTATCCTTTTTTACAATCACATTTTGTAACATGGATAAATATTGATGGACTGCGAAAAGAGGACGTAGAAAACGTTTGCCATCATTTTGGTATTCATCCATTAATTGCAGAAGATATTTTGAGTATTGGCCAGCGACCAAAAATGGATGAAATAGATGGGTTGATGTACTGCCTACTAAACATGCTTTCTTTCAATGAAAAAATTTCAGGTGTTGAAACAGAACAGGTAAGTATTATTTTAGGTAACAATTTTGTAATCAGTTTTCAGGAAGATCCGTTTAGAGATCCATTTAATCCTTTACGAGAAAAATTAAAAATTGCGGGCAGTAAAGTGCGGCAAAATAATGCAGATTTTCTTTTCTATTCTCTACTGGATTATATAGTGGATTATTATTTTATCGTGATGGAAAAAATGGGTGAAAAAATTGAGTTGCTGGAAGAAGACATCATAAAAAATTCTAACAACCGCAGTCTGGTAAAAATAAATATGATTCGCAAAGAAATGATTTTACTAAAGCGCAGTATTGCTCCGGTAAGAGAATTAGTAAGTGGAATTTTGCGCAGCGAAAGTGATTTAATAGAAGAGAAAACAGAAAAATATTTTAAAGACGTGTATGACCATATCATACAGGCCAATGACCTTTCAGAAAATTACAGAGATATGATGATGAACATGCAGGATTTATATTTGAGCAATGTAAACCTACGTATGAATGAAGTTATGAAAGTGATGGCAGTGGTAACCTGTTTGCTTGCTCCGGCAACCGTTATCG
>JAYTCO010000342.1:0-3810 GCA_043736415.1 Ferruginibacter sp.
TTTGGCTGTAAAAGAGCTGGCTACAAAAATGGTGTCGGCCATAGCTAGTTCTGCTTCTTTGCGCTCTAGCTTAGCCGACGTTTGAGTGAAGTTGATGATTGTTTTAAAGTAATCCGGGCACCTATCCTGCTCCGCTTCCATGAAAACATTGGCAGCTTTCCAATAGCCAATAGGTAAATCGTACAGGCATTGTAAACCATTGGCTTTTGCCTGGCGAAATGAAAATTCTGCAACATCTTCATATCCGTATACTGCATCTAAGATGATGTTTAGGCTGGCAATTCTTTGGGCCACCCGCCTGTCTAAATTTTGACAGATATTATCTATATGAAGCGGAGAGGCAGCATGGTTAACTAAATGAGATAATTTAATTTTGGGCAATAAAACTCGGGCCACTTCGTACCAGGGCCACATGTGGGTAAACTTTTCAAGCTCATCTTTAAATTGTCTTCGTTTTAGCTCAGAAAAACCAGGAAATGCCGATAAACGACCCAAAAAGTTTTTGGGGTATGTGGCCAATGATACATGAAATTCGCTTAGTAACCCGGCCTGTAAAAACCCGTAAACAGCGGCCTTTACGTTGGCATTGCCTGTAAGGTGAGATAATATAAGCTTCATGGAATGGAAAGGGAATTACTTTATAGCTTCATTAAATACAGACAGATACCTTTTTGAAATTTCAACCGCCGTGTTTTGCCTCAAGTGATTTGCTGCTTTACTCCTTAATACATTTTCGAGTTCATCATCTACTAAAATCCGTTTCATTGCATTGAAGAGAGAGGTGCTGTCGCCAGCTTTGAAAGTTAAGCCACTAGTGCCCACGGCATCGGGCAGACCACCGGTGTCAGACACAATTGGTAAACAACCACAAGCCATTCCCTCCAAGGCTACAATGCCAAAGGGCTCCTGCCAGGTAGAAGGCACCAATATAAACCGGTGTCTGTTTAAACAATGAACCAGTGCTTCGCCATGGTATGCACCAAGTAGTTTCACATTGTGTTGCAACCCGCTTTCAACAACCATCTTTTGCAAATTTGCTTTTTCGGGCCCATCGCCTATAATATTAAAAATAACTTTTTTGTAAGTGGTTGTTTTTACAAGTTTTGCTACAGCCTTTATGGCTACATCAACACCCTTATCGCTTACCAACCTGCCTACAAAAACAAAATCGTATAAACGGTAAGCTTCGGGTAAAATTTTAAAAAGTCGCTCCTGATACGGATTCCCGATAACTTGGGCATCGGGCCAACAGCCTTTACGGATGGCTTCGCTACAGGCAATCACTGCTTTGGCCTTTTTGAGCCATTGCCTTTTGAGAAAACCCTGTAATTTATTTGGTGAGTTCTGATCTTGTATCCAAGTTTGTAGGCCTATCACTTTTGGTTTTAGCAGCACGAGGGCAGGCCAGGATAACCTTAGGCAAATATTGTTTTCAAATACTACATCTGCCCACTTATGCTGTTTAAACAGTGTAGTTACTGTTGGTTTTCTTATTACATCGTACGAGAAAATAGTGTAAGAAGTATCCTCAGACCAGGTAACAACCTTCACTATATGTCCTTCTGCAACAAATCTTTCAGCCAGCATTTCGGTAATGGATTCAATGCCACCGACATCTGGCCAAAATTTGTGTGTTAAAAGAAGAATTTTCATTAATGATTACTTCGAAATATTTTTATACGAACCCCTTTTTGTTAGAAGTAGATAAAAGATCTTTAATAAAATGATCTGCTACACATGCCACAGTGTTATAACTTTTAGGATGGTTTGTGAGGGTATTAATCTTCATTAAATCCTGCTGTAGCTCACCTTGATTATAAATAATTATGCCTGGCGGAATACTTATAGTAGTAACTAATTGTGTATACCACGGCTTTGATAAACACAGAACCGGGAGCCCATGCTCTAGCATAGCAGCTACTGATCCACTCTTTTCAATTAATAATAAAGGAGTTGTTGTAAGGCCAAATGTGGTATTTGACATGAGTTCGGAAACTACCGCTACAGGCTGCTCACCCATTACCACTACAGGAATTTGATATTTTTTAAAATGGCCTATAAAACTATCCTGTTCACCACCCGATCTACCAACTAATACAATTGACATAGGCCGCTGAGTAGTCTTAGAGAAATAAGAAAGTTCTTTGGCAAAATTTGCAATAGGGCTACCGGGATGAATGCCACCAAAAACAATAATTTTTTCGTGAGTGATTTCAAAATTTTTAACCGCGCTAACGGGAATGTTTCCAAAAAGCGGTAATTGATTTGAAGAAAACCCAGATTTTTGGAGATGTTCAATATAAACCTGAGACTGGGTATGAATAATACCTGGCTTTAGCTTAGTAATAAATTTTTCGATAATTTTTTTTTGAAACCAACCCCACAGTTTTTCTTTTCGGGAACTTAATTTATTTAAACCAACCCACAGCTCATGAAACATAATGTGCAACGAACGTTGGCTTATAAGCGGGGCTAAATCAACAGCTAACGCATTGGGCAATCCTTTTGGGTGAAAGGCGAAAGGGACAAACTGGATACTACACCAATCAGGATTAAAATCTTCAATCCAACTGCTTACCATCTTATATTCAGTACGCAATTGTTTAGTTGAAACCAACCTTATAGCAGGAATGGAAACACCATTAAGATCTATTTGACCCGAGAAATTATTAATTAAAAAGGTATCATTTATTGATAAAACTGCCGCCTTACTTCCCTGCAAAATAAGTTGCCGGGCAAGCCGCATAGTGTAATCTCCAACGCCATCCTTTCCTGCCTCAATGGAGCCACATATAAAAAGTACTTTCAATAAATAAATTTGTGTGAAACGAGATTAGTAAATACCACCATTAGAACCTCGTTTATAAAAACGGCCAATGAATGCAGCAAATGATATGCATAGCCTTCTATAGCTGACCAAGAAGGAAGAATGAGTTTTGAGGCATGTATTTGCAACTTTCCAGTATTCTCTATCAACCAATCTAGGAGGCTGGCCATGAAGTGATCTTACCAAAGGTTTCCATCTCCAAGGTTTGGGGTGTCCGAGTGCATGCGGCATAAGCGAAAGGCCGGAAGAAAAACCCATAGTCTCTTTACCAACTATACTTGCTTTTCCTTTCCAGACTTCTATAGTTGCATTAAGTGCATCCTGATCAGTTTTTCCAAAAGGCGAAAAAGGGCCCCGCGCATCCTTTGGTATGCTCAGCCCAATTAAAGATGACCTGTTTAATCCACCAATGCTTGGGGCCATTTCATCCTGTAGCATTTTCCATATTTTCAAAAATTCTTGGTTTTCCTCAATTTTTACTCCCACAAATCCACCGTTAACGTATGCTGCTTCCTTAAAATTTAATTCAAAGCCTTTTGAAGTATAAAATTTCCTCCACGCCATCCTTCTCGGATGATATTGGAACAATGGCGAATTTACGTCTTCACTCAAAGCGACACCACAATCTGCCCATTCCTCAAAACAAGACCATGAAGCTGTAATTACAATATCCGGATCGAAATAAAACAAAAAATTGTCTTTCTTTGCAAGTGTTTCTATAAGCCTTAACATAAAATCGGGCTTATAATTGGTAAAATGGTAAGTGGTTTCAAGTGGAAGAAAATGAATCGAGATCTGACTAGATACAATAAGAGATAATGCGCCCTGCCATTCAAAGGCTGGATTTTCTAGTGCACCTGAACCCCAAAATGGAAGTACACCCCTATATCCAACATAAACTGATCCCTTGAAGCCGCTGTATTGCAATGAGTTTGTAAGGGCAGCAACGCCATAATGGTAGTTACCTTCAAAAAGTGTACAAA
>JAYTCO010000343.1:0-1539 GCA_043736415.1 Ferruginibacter sp.
TAAACAGTTTCCTGATTGGCAATTATATTATCGGGTAGAGAGGGGTGACTCACGCTGCAAAAAACAATTTGCTTTTTGCTTAACTCGTCATATACAACCTGCGTCCACCAACTATTATGGCGAAATTCGATAACATTTTTAAAATTGGGATTTAAACTATTCGTGATTTGTTTCAATTTTTCTTCACTAAATTGAATGCTTGGCGGCAATTGAAATAAAATGTACCCCAATTTATCTTGCATACCTTGTTTACAGACTGAATAAAAATCATTGATAATTGATTGGCTCTCATTAAACCTATTAATATGAGTAATTTGTTTAGGTGCTTTTATAGAAAACAAAAAGTTGACAGGGCTTTTCTCATACCAAGTTTGCAAACTTTTTACAGTTGGAAATCTATAAAAAGTTGAATTTATTTCTACAGTGTTTAGGTGTTCACTATAATAATTCAGCCATTTACTTTGAGATAAATCGTCAGGATAAAAAACATTTTTCCAATGCTTATTATAAAAACCTGAACAGCCGATTTTAAATAGTGTTTGCATTTTATGGATGTATAATTTTGTAATGGAGACAAAAATCCATTCATTTTACAATTTATTTTTGAATCCCACCATTACTTATTTGATAATTTTATCAATCTTTTTTTTGATTTGTTTTTTCTCCTCTTTAAGATTTGTCACATCTTCAATAGAACGCGAGGTTTTAAGGTTCTTTTCTTTTTGAGCTAAATCAGCAAGTTTGCAATAATGTTCGTGTAGATCATTAAGTTCATCTTCGCTCAAATCTTCTACATCCACTATCCGATTGCTGGCGTTTGCTGTAGAAGCTACAAGCTCATTGAGTTTAATTTGAATAGCAAGCGCATCTTTATTCTGAGTTTTTTGAATTAAAAAAACCATTAGGAAAGTTATAATAGTAGTTCCAGTGTTAATAACAAGTTGCCATGTATCAGAATAGTGAAAAATAGGTCCCGTTACTATCCATGCTAAAATTACAAGACAGGCAATAATAAATGCTGCATTACTGCCTGTCGCTTGTGTCGCTTTTGAAGCAAAAGTTTCGAACCAGTTTAGTTTATCGCTTATTTTTTTCATGCATAAGTCGTATTTTAATTAATTAAGGTGTTTTATTTTTACCTAATGCTTTCATAATTATAAAAATAATGAGTGCGACAACAGCAATGACGAGAAAAATACCGAAGCCCATGCCGGCTTTGAATATACTGGCTATTGCTTCACATGAGCTTAACATTGTAGAAACAATTAGAAGTAGAAATGCCTTGACAATATTTGAATTTTTCATGGTTGAAATGTTTTAAAATGTTTATTAATATTGTTGATAAAAAAAATAAAACACAGTTGGCGATAAATAGTTGCGGATTAAACAAGATGAGAGAAATTAAATTTTGATTAATTTATCAAAACGATTGTTTATTTTTACCCCCCTCAGTATTTGAGGTATAAAATTAATAAAATTTCTGTAAAAACATGGCATTACCCAATATTTTCAATAAAGAAGAGTCCAATAAAATCATTC
>JAYTCO010000344.1:0-1537 GCA_043736415.1 Ferruginibacter sp.
TTGAAACATTTGAAGGATTTTTAAATAATACCGGAGAAATTTATTCTAAAACTTTGAGTTCGAAAATGGTTTTACGCCTATATTTGCAACCCGAAAAGGGAATGGCTGCGTAGCTCAACTGAATAGAGTACCTCACTACGGATGAGGGGGTTTTAGGTTTGAATCCTAACGCGGTCACCACACAGGACTGAGCAGCATTATCGCTGCTCTTTTCTTTTTTACCATAGCTGAAACCCTTGCCACCATTGCATAACAGCGTTAGTATCTCACTCGGTTTCATGGTTTGAAAAGTATTATTATCAAACACCAGTTTTTCAGGGAATATCAAACCAAGCATTTTCTGCCTGTTATCTATGTTAGCAGTCCGGTAATACTGGCCCATGTTACTCAACAATGATAGACCATAGCGATAGTATTCCTGAAAGCCACTTTCAGTAGCTTTTAAATCTGCAATCCTGCTACGCAGTACCGCATTTTCCTTTGACAAACTTTCTTTCAATCTGTTATATCCATATTTATCCAGTTCATCATTTACCAGCTTCTTAGCAGCCTTATCCATCATCTCTAAGTTTTTATCAACCTCCAAATTCAGTTTCTTTATATCCGCATCCCTGTCACCTTCATTCGTTTTAAAAACATCTTCCATGATAGCCAGATACAAGGATGCTATTTCAGGCTTCATAGAAATATCATTCAGCCATATTTCAAAAGCGTTGTGTGCCACATCGCTTTTATGCCTTTCCTTACATCCCTTTGTGCAATGGTAGTAATAATATTTGCCACCATTACCCAGGGCTGAGCTACCTGTTAAGGTCTTGCCGCATCTTGGACAAATCAGATGCCCCCTCATTGGGTATTCATCATTCACCAGTGAGTATTTATATTTCGATTTCTTTCTACCATCCAAAACATTCTGCACATCATAAAACAATTCTTCACTTATGATAAGTTCATGATTGCCTTGTACAATTTCTTCCTCTTCATCTTGAAAAGCCTTCAAACGAATTTTGCCGCAGTAGATAGGATTACGCAGCAAAGTGTAAAAATTACTTTTGCTAATTTTCAAACCCTCGCCGTATAGTTTTTTACGCAATAGTTCTATCTGCCAAGTGCCGGAAGCAAGCAATTCAAATGCCTTCTTTATAACAGGGGCCATTGGTGAGTGAACAATGATGGGCATGTTTTGCGTATCCCTTACATTTTAAAATCCATAAGGTGCTGTACTTACATATCTGCCTTCTCTCCTTGCCCTTCGCATACCAGTAGTTGTATTAAGCGAACGTCTTAAATTCTCTACCTCTGGTATTGCCAGATACAATGCCTTCATAATTAAATTTTCAGGCACACTATTATCCAGCTTTTGTTCGATAGCTTCTACTTCAACACCTAATTTCACCAATTGCCTAATCATTGTAAAAGAGGCTTCCGTGTTTCTTGAAAACCTATCCCATTTTATTAACAATAGCTTTTTTACCAAGCCCTTGTTCTTTTTAATGTAATCAAGTAAGCTATTAAATTGCGGTCTATTAAAGGTCTT
>JAYTCO010000345.1:0-8908 GCA_043736415.1 Ferruginibacter sp.
ACAATCAAATTTAATTTAAAGTGCTATTTTGTATAAAATCAATTATTAAACAACCTTTAAAAAACTGTACAGTAAAACCCGTACGATACCACCTGTATAGTTATTTTAGGACGAGGCAATAGGGAAGTTATAGGGAACTTATAGGGTACCGAGTCCGTGGTAAAGTCATAGATACTCCGTAGATACCATACAACGACTTGTAAGCTGTTATTGGGTTAGATTTGAAATCCTTCGCTCGGAACCGCTGCTGATGCTTGATAATAAATTAAATAAGATAAAATGCTTACCGATGTTTATCGAGTCCAACAACTGCTGCCATGTTGCTGATGATGAATGTAACAATGCCCTGCTCCAATTGAGTCAAACCTCTTGTTGTACGCCATACGGTGCAACATTTTGGAACATAACATTGTCTCATTAAAAATACTCATTATGAAAAAATTAATTTTTTCTTTACTTTTTTTGGGTTTGACAGTTTTCTCTTGTAAAAAAATTGAAACTGAAAAAAGTACAACTATTTTAGAAGATAAAGGATGTATAGAGAGAGCTAATATTTCAGTTAATGACCACAGTGGATTTAGAATAGAAAATTCAAGTATCTCAATAATAAATAGTTTATTTCAAACTAATGGAATAGACAAAACAAAATTTAGATACTATTTTTATGATGCAGATTCTGTTCAGACATATTTTGCTCCATTCACTAAGTATGGACAGAAAATTATAAGAATAAATCAATTTACAAATGGATTAGAAATTTTTACAAGCGGAATTGTTTTCAGTTTTTGGAATGACAATTTTAAATATAGAAATGGGGAATTAACAAGTGGAACAACTTTAAACTCGACACCAACTTTAACGATTGGACAAATAAGAACATTATTTTTAGGACATATTCAGCAATTTGACCAATAAGCAGATCAATATAAGGATAGTTGTTTTAGTGCTCAATTTGGTTATTTTAATTTGAATGCAGGAACTAGTAACTCAACAGAAAATTTAATCAAAGCTTGGAAAGTAACTTTAAAAAATCGTATATATCCATCTGAGATTCCAGTTGCTTATTATAAAGATGACAATGGAAACTTAATTTATTACGACAATGGATTAAGGACATTTCGTTAAAAAAAGGCGGCGTACCACAGTGGGTTTTGCGCAAGTCCGGCTTGAGGTTGTAGCAATCAACAGTTCTGCATATTCAGGCTTTTGTTCGGGCTTGACCACCATCGCCAAACATTGGTTCTAAATATTTATCTTTATCAAGAGCCGTGCAGTGGTTACGGGTGGAAGGAATACTAATGCTACACCTGACACAAAGCACTAACGTTACCTGCATACCTGTTAGAGAACTTTCAAACTTTTGGGCTTTTATGAATAACTACATTTTTGGAGAAATATGTAATTCCTTTTTAATAATATACATTTACTAAAATATACTGTCTATGGAAGGATTTTGGATAATTGTTGGACTAATGTTTTATTTAAAGTTAAATAAAACGTTATTGAAAATTCTTCATCTAGACCCATCGAGTAGAAACTTAATAACTTACGCCTTAGTAGGATTCGTTGTTTCTGCATTGTTTATCTATTTTAGTTGTGACAAGTCCTCTAAAGGTTCCATATACCTATTTATCTTTTATGTTTTAGGGCTATCAGTACAAATTGGTTATTGGTATTTTAAGAAACCAAGAACAAAAAATTTTGTAAATAAATAAAGCTTTCACATAAGGCGAGAAGCTATTAAGGAATTTGCCAAAATGGTGGTGGGAGGAAACCCTGTTTCAACGTTTTGTTTTTTAATTTAGCTATAAGCATATCAACAACTTTTATTTATAAATTTCGCTTCAGTTAGCCATACGGCTGAAATTCTATTTACCCCATTTGCACTAAACCCCTTGTGAGCAGCATATCTTAATCTTTATAAATCATACCCCATTTTTTTGCTATTGTTCTTCTTTCTTTAAATGTTTTTTCAATAAAAGATTGTCCCACAGGTGTTCCGGCTTCTCTAAAAAAACCCTTAATCCCTGATGAAGTATAACCAAAACGCATTTCAATATTCTCGTTTCCTGTATTTCGTAACACATGCCAAACGCCTTTTGGAACCAGAGCAACTGCGCCATCTTTAATTTCATATTGTTTGTCGCCAAGCATAAACAAACCAGAACCCCTGTGCATAAAAATCAGTTCATCCTCGTTTAAATGTTTGTGCACTGCTAAAGCATCCCCGGGTCTAAAAGATTCCGTAAGAAAGGAGATTGAATTAGCACCTTGAGCTTTGGCTATTTTAATTTTAACTATATCTGTTCCATCTCTCATTTAAAATACTTCGCCTTCGTCTTCGCTTATTACCAAACCATTGAAATCTGATGTGTCATTTGCGTAACCAGATAAGGGGAAAATCAAAGTAGAAAGAAACCCTAAAGCTCCTTTATTTAAAAATTGTCTGCGTGAAGTCATAAGAATTATTTAAGTAGTACCATTTAAAGAATGCCGCTAACGTTAGGGCTTTTTTACAGGTTTGGCACTAGTATTCCGCCCACCCAAAACCGCTGCCTGGCGTTTAATAAAGTTAAATAACAATAATAAATGTTCAGCGATGTTCTTCAAGACTGAACCAAAGCTCAGATATGCAGAAATGTTGATTGCTAAAACCTTAAGGCGATTTTGCACAAAACTTACTGTAGGCTGCCGTATGTTATCTACAAGTTGCTGCTAACAGATAGAAGGTTAATAGGTCTGTCTACTTTGTGATTGTAAATTTTATTGTGATATTTATTAATTTCTTATTTGCACATGTACCATTGGAACCTCTGGCAGATTTGATTTCTACCTCATCAGTGCCAATAAAATTTGTCGCAGGTAAATATTTGTAAATTGCTTTCCCTATATTAATGTCTTTGTTAACTGAGCTTATAGAAAAATTAGTTGCTTGTTTAGAAATTGAAGCACCTTCTTCGTCGCCAAAACTCCCCAAGTCAAATTGGTAAGATTGATTAGCTCTGAGGGTCTGATTAATTGTCTGGGTCATAGGTTTAGGCAATGAACCTTTTTTACAAGATTGAATTAAAAATGTCAGTCCAAATAAAATTGTCAAAAGTCTAAAAATATTTTTCATACATAATATTTTAAGTGTTTCAATAAGTCAGGCAAGTAAATCTCCAAAATCGTTGCATTGTTTGGTCGTCCGTTATGGCAGCCAACGACTGCTTAGGCGGACCTCCTGCTGTAAACCCTTTAAAAGTAACCGGTATATTCGTATAACTTACTAAAATTGAAAGTAAATAAAGGAGCTGCTGCTTTCTTGGCTCAATATAAGTAACACCAGCATGGCGCTCCAGATAAGCCCAAGTACCAACCAGGGTAATTTCTCGGCCACACCCAATAGTCGTCTGTTTCTCATATACCAATGGGTTCCAAGCATACAAATAATAATTATGGTTACTTTAAGCATGCTAAGGTTGCTAAGCAATACTGCGCCGTTGTGTGCAGCTCCAAACATAGCAGCAAGCATGCGCCAGGCTGATGTAAAATCCGGTGCTCTAAAAAACACCCATGTCACGTTCACTAAAAAAAAGGTAAACAGCGCATATATAAAGTTAGATGATGGTAGCGTTTTTAAAAACCTGGGTGCAGCAATACCTCGCAAAGCAATGGGGGAATTGTTCATTACACTCGGTTGCAGCTGCACCTTTAGTTTTAAATCCTGTATAAACTTTTCAGCCATTAAATAAAACCCATGCAAAGCTCCCCACACCACAAAGGTCCAGTTTGCACCATGCCAAAGCCCACCGAGCAGCATGGTAATCATCAGGTTTATGTAAGTTTTAAATGTTCCATGGCGGTTTCCACCAAGAGGTATGTATAGGTAATCTCTTAGCCAGGCAGATAAGGTAATATGCCACCGCCGCCAAAAGTCAGAAAAGCCGGTTGCGGCATAAGGGTATAAAAAATTTTCGGGCAGCACAAACCCAAGGCAGGCAGCCACACCAATAGCACAGGTGGAGTAGCCCGCAAAGTCAAAGAATATCTGTCCTGAAAAAGCCAGCACACCCATCCATGCATCAAGGCCATTTAGTACTTCCTTTGAGTTAAACACTGTGTTGGCAGGCTCTGCCAGCATACTGTCTGCCAATACCACTTTCATAAACAGACCCAGTGTTATTAAAAGCAATCCCTGCATCAGTTGCTTTTTGTTAGCAGTACGGGGGCTTTCAAATTGCGGCACAAGTTGCGGTGGGCGCACAATAGGCCCTGCAACCAGGTGCGGAAAAAAAGTGACGAATAATGAAAAATCCAGAAACGATTTTACCGGCTCACTCCTCTTTTTATACATATCTATTGTATAACAAAGGGTGGTAAATGTGTAAAAAGATATGCCTGCCGGCAGAATAATATTCGGTTTTGCAGGTTGATAATTCATGCCCATAGCATTTACAAGCGTAGTAAAATTTTCCAGCAGAAAAGTTCCATATTTAAAGAACACCAGCATACCGAGGTTACCAATGAGGCTAATTACAAGCAGCACTTTCCTTTTATGTTTATTGGGCTCAGTGAACAATCTGCGGCCTACAAAATAATCTACTATGGTAGCCAGCCAAAGCAATAGTATAAAAGGCGGATTCCATGCGGCATAAAATAAATAGCTGGCAATGAGCAAATTTATTTTTTTAACCTTCCACGGCAGTGGCAGGTTGTGTAAAAAAAGCATTACTGCAAAAAACACTATAAATGTATAAGAGTTAAATACCATTGTTACTTGTATTAAAATGATAAAAAAAACTAATTAGCTGCCAGGGGGCTTTTCGGAAACTTCCACCCTTTATCCTGCTCCAGTATTCGTGCAAGGTTTTGCGTGTATATAATAGCATCACTTTGCTTTAAATGCGAAAACTCCGGGCAAATAAAATGATCTGTAGCCGAATAGTCTTTAAAATGAATACCGCTAACCCCGGTTGCACTCAGTAGTTTTTCCCAATACACAGCCCGGGGAAAACCCATTTGCTCACCCTGCCAATAAGGTCCGCTGGATGGAGTTCTTACAAATATTACATGTCCGCCTCTCTTTTTAATTTTGTCAATATCTTTACGTATAGTGGCTATCATAGAGTCTGTTTTAGCCTGGTTTGGTGGTGGATCTTTGCTTATGCTTCGGTAAAAGTTCCATAAGCCCTTCACCTGGTTTTGAAGCAGGGTATCTTTCTCAAACCGCTCTGTCATTATATCTTGCCGGTCAAAGTTGCTGGGGTTAAAGTCTTGTGGGCAGCCATTGGGTAGGGCAAATACACCCGGGCGTTTTTTAATTGGCAGGTAATCCAGCAGAGCCGAAAGCGATAAATGATCCTTGTTTAAAAACACAAACCTATCTTCCAATTGGTGGTTTATTAAAAAACTAAACCTTTGCGCGGGTGTTCTTTTCTTATAATAAGCCACTCTTTTAGCAGGGTCTGTAATGTTACGGGGCGCAGTGCTGAAGAAGAGTCCTTCGGTAACATCAATTACAAGTTTTCCTTTAAATTTATCATCTGTCGCTAGGTCGTCCAATACTGGCAGCGGCGAATTTCCTTCAATGGCAAGTTGTATCGCATGGTCGCCCGTAAGTCGTTGCCAGGTAGCAATATCAAGGTCAAATTTGTTGCGTGATGAGCCTATAAAAACAGTTGCTTTATCCGAAGGTTCATAAACCATCGCACGTTTATCAGCCCAAAGGCTCTCACCATCGTCGTAAGAAATTTTAATACCTTTATTTCTGAGAAATAGTTCCCAACTAACAAAAAAAGCGAGTACAATTATCAACATTAAAATACCCGCTTTTGTAAAAGATGATGTTTGCATGTTTACTTTTTATGGGGGTCAAAAAAATAAATTACTTCCAATCAATCTCTGTTGCTAAAATCTTTTATACTTCCCTAATTCAAATGCATCGTTTTTGGTTGGTTGCAAAATAAAGGTAACAATTTTAATAATATAAAATATATATTATATGTATTTATAAGAAATTATCATAAATATTTAATTATGATTTGCTTTATCATTTTTAAGAAAACATTCTTTTGTCTAAAATTTAATCTTCTTATACACTTAACAATTTGTGGTATAAAAATAGGACCATTTTTATTTTAAGACAATAATCAGAAAGGACGAAATAATGACACAACAATCTAAAATAGCTCAGTTAGGCATTTTAAATATTCTTAACCAGATGAAAAATCCTTTAACCAATATTCGGTTATGTGTAGATATGTTAGAGAATAATGAAAGCAAGGACGCTTCTAACTGCAATGAAATAATTAAAAACAGTGCCATTAGTTTAGAAAATTCCATAAGGGATTTATGTACATCCTTCGATGAACTTGGTGTAACCATTCACCTGGAGACTAACAGACCAAGCCTTCAACCTATGCATAAAGAATAATATAAACGTTTATTTAAAAAATTATTCCTTTAAGAATGTTGAATTATATGAATCAGTACAGTTTGTATATTTTTTGCACACTTAAAATAAACCAATGGATATGAAAATATTTATTTTTTGCATAATAATATTTATAAGTTTTAAAGGAGTTGCACAACTTCATTCTGGTACACCTGTAGTACAGTTAAAAGTTCAACCTGTACCAAATTCTTCAACTACAGAGAAATCAGCATCGCCTCAACCAATTAATATTCCACCGGCGGCAAATCCTGTAAAGCCTGTGTATCCGGGTGCAAATGTAAAAGCAGTTGAAATTCCCCGACAATTGATTAATCCCCCTGAAACGCCATCAGGGACACAGCCAAAACAAAAAGAACCTTTGTCCCCGGTAGAGTCTACAAATATTCTTCAACCAAATCGCCCTCCAAGAGACGAAGTTTCGAGAATCAATCAGCCTGTTGCTGCGCCTGCATATATACCGGCCAATGCCATATTTAATGCAAATAAAATTGAGAACCTGGGTAGAGTAACAACTGTCAAAACTAAAACCTCAGAAATAAAAATCAATAAAAAAGCTGTCTCCCTAAAACAACCAGTAAGGAAGATAGTTACGACAAATAAAAAGCCCCGTTAGTTATAACGAAGCTTTGTTAATATAAAATAGCTAATTGTTTAAGAAATTTTATCCTAAAGCAACTCTCTTAAATGCAGTAAGTTTAAGATTAGCACTTGTAGCCTTTAAATAATCTCCAACAGATTTTGCGTTGTCTTTTACAAATGGCTGTGCCAATAAAGTATTATCTTTTAAAAATTTGTTTACTTTACCGAGCGCTATTTTTTCCGCCATTTCTGCGGGTTTCCCTTCAGCTTTAATCTGCTCAATGGCAATATCTTTTTCACGTGCAATAGTTGCCGGATCAATTGTAGATTCATCAATCGAAAGCGGATTCATTGCTGCAATTTGCATGGCAACATCTTTTCCTGCTTCCACTGCTTCCTCCGTCATTCCTACCAATACACCCATGCGGTAAGCGCCATGTATATAGCTTGCTACGTAAGGCGCTTCAACTCTTTCAAACTTCTGTATTTCTATTTTTTCACCAATGGCTGCTACTTTATCATTAATCATATCAACCACTTTAGCCCCATTGACTTCAACGTTTCCAAGCTCTTCAGCAGTTTTTACATTATTAGCAATGGCTGCATCAGCTATAACCTGTGCAAATGCAACAAAGTCTGCATTTTTACTTACAAAATCAGTTTCGCAGCTAATGCATAAAACAATTCCTGCTTTTTTATCTGCTGTAGTTTGTGCTATTACCACACCTTCCTTCGCTTCGCGGTCACTGCGTTTTGCAGCAACTTTTTGGCCTTGTTTGCGAAGCCAGTCAATAGCTGCCTCAAACTCACCGTTGCTTTCTACCAATGCTTTGCGGCAATCCATCATACCGGCTCCTGTAGCCTGGCGTAATTTATTTATATCTGCTGCTGTTATTGTTGCGCTCATATTTAGTGTTTTTGTAAAAATCCCCAAACTACAAGTTTTACACTTTATACTTTGAGGAGTTTTTTATTTTAATGTTTTAAAAATTAATTCTTAAAATATTTATGCTTTCTTGAAGAATTGCCTTGTTAAAATTTGAGCGTTGAACATTGAATATTGAACATTTTTAATTCAATTATTTAGAAACGTTCAATATTCAATAAACAATTTTCAATATTCAAGTTTTATTTCACTCAACTAATAAATGACCTGTGTTATTTACCTGCTGGTCTTCTACCACCTGCGCCGGGTCCTGCAACTCTACGCTTTGGTGCACCACCTGGTCCACCGCTGCCTGCCCCAGGTCCACGACCACCACCACGTCTTCTGTCATCACCACCATCTTGTTTGTTTTCAAAACGGGCTGCTTTAGCTTCTGCACTTTCATCTGCATCATCATTGCTTTCTTCGTCTTTGCTGCTCATACGCTCTTCCAAACCTTCGGCAATTGCTGCGGTAATGTAGTTTACTATAATAGCAATAGATTTTGTAGCATCATCATTTGCAGGAATAGCAAAATCAACTTTATTAGGATCAGAATTGGTATCAACCATACCAAAAGTGCTGATGTTTAAACGCTTTGCTTCTGCTAGTGCAATGTGCTCATGTCCTATATCTACCATAAACAAGGCAGATGGTACACGGCTGATATTTGCAATACCACCCAATACTTTCTCCATCTTTTCTTTTTCACGGGTAAGTGTTAAACGCTCTTTTTTGTTGAGGTTTTCTGCACTTCCGTCGCCAAGCATTTTTTCAATGCTCTGCATTTTCTTTACACTCTTACGCACTGTATTAAAGTTTGTAAGCATACCACCCAACCAACGCTCTGTTACAAAAGGCATGTTTACTCGCTTTGCGCTTTCCTGTACAATTTCTTTTGCCTGCTTTTTAGTAGCAACAAACATGATCTTTTTTCCACTGCGGGCAATAGCTTTAAGGGCCGATGC
>JAYTCO010000346.1:0-8896 GCA_043736415.1 Ferruginibacter sp.
ATCAATTTTATTCATTAATTATTTTTTATCTCACAAATAAAGTATCATTTTCTAACTTATATTTGCAAATAGTTGCATAAACAACTTTTTAATTTACACACATGAAAATACTCGTTTGTATAAGTAAAACGCCTGATACCACAGCAAAAATAGCCTTCAGCAATAACAATACGAAATTTGAAACTGCAGGTGTTCAGTGGATTATTAATCCATATGATGAATGGTATGCTTTAGTGAGAGCAATTGAATTAAAAGAAGCAGATCCATCAACAATTTTACACCTCATTAATGTTGGTGGTGCTGAAAGCGATCCAATCATCCGCAAAGCACTGGCACTTGGTGGAGATGAAGCAATTCGTGTAAATACTGATACTGCAGATAGTTTTAATATAGCAACGCAGATTGCTGTCATTGCAAAAAACAGTGGTTACGATTTAATATTTACGGGTAAAGAAACCATCGATTACAATGGTTCATCTATTGGCGGTATGGTTGCAGAAATGTTGGATCTACCTTATATTTCTCATGCAATAAAATTTGATTTGGAAGGTGCAAACGCCATTGTTGTAAGAGAAATAGATGGTGGTGAAGAAACTGATAAAGCGGCTTTGCCAATGGTAGTTAGTTGCCAGAAAGGTATGGCCGAACAACGTATTCCAAACATGAAAGGTATAATGGGTGCGAGGACAAAACCATTAAAAGTAGTAGAAGCCGTTGCTGCAGAAAGCTATACAACTATTTCATCTTTTGATCTGCCACCTGCCAAAGCGGGCGTAAAGTTGGTAAGTGCTGATAACCCTGAAGAGTTGGTGAGGTTGCTTCATGAAGAGGCTAAAGTATTCTAGTGGATAATTGATAAATGGATAATTGATACTTATAAATCAAGACCCCATCAAAATATTATACATTAATCTAATGAAAGAAAATATAGTAAAAGATAAGAGTTTCAAGTTTGCGGTTCGGATAATAAATCTTTACAAATATTTAAAAACTGAACACAAAGAATTCGTTTTATCACAACAGATTATTAGAAGCGGTACCTCGGTAGGTGCAATCATTAGGGAATCAGAACATGCAGAAAGTACAAAAGATTTTATTCACAAACTAAGCATAGAACTAAAAGAAATCAATGAGACTGAATATTGGCTTGATTTACTTTTTGCAACCAATTTTATAGAATTAAAGATGTACAACTCGCTAAAAAGTGACTGTGTTGAGCTTTTAAAATTGTTAACTGCGAGCGTAAAGACAAGTAAACTTCGTATCAAGTAATTATCAATTATAAATTTTAAAATTATCCATTCTTAAATTTTCCATTATCATGGTATTAGTTTTTATAGATCATCAAGACGGACATATTAAAAAAACTTCTTTTGAAGCAGCATCTTATGCAGCAAAAATAGCAGAAGTTACCGGCACAACTGCCGAAGGAATTTTAATTGGAACTGTAAATGACAACGTTGGTACTTTAGGCAATTACGGTCTTACAAAAGTGCATACAATCGCAGATGCAAACCTTAATAATTTTGATGCACAGGTTTATACAAAAATAATTGCTGAAGCCGCTGAAACTGCCGATGTGATTGTATTTTCGAATAACACCACAGGCAAAGCAATTGCTCCAAGATTAAGTGTACGATTAAAAGCCGGTCTAATTTCTGGCGCTGCGGCATTGCCGGATTTAAGCAATGGATTTACAGTAAAGAAAACCGTATTTAGTGGAAAAGCTTTTGCCAACATCACGGTAAATACAGCAAAGAAAATTATTGCCTTAAACCCAAATTCTTTTAATGTAATAACTACAGGCGGAACTGCGGAAGTTGTTGCACTGAATATTACGGCAGATACGCCTAAAGTGCAGGTTGTAAGTACTGACCTTGTAAAAGGTGAAGTGCCTTTGGGTGAAGCTGATATTGTAATAAGTGGCGGACGAGGTTTAAAAGGGCCTGAAAACTGGGGAATGATAACTGATTTAGCACATTTATTGGGTGCAGCCACGGCTTGTAGCAGACCGGTAGCGGATATAAACTGGCGTCCACACCATGAACATGTGGGACAGACGGGACTTGCCATTGCGCCCAATCTATATATTGCAGTTGGTATATCAGGCGCCATACAACATCTTGCCGGTGTAAACCGCAGCAAGACCATAGTAGTAATAAACAAAGACCCCGAAGCTCCTTTTTTTAAAGCTGCTGATTATGGCATTGTAGGCGATGCATTTGAGGTAATGCCAAAAATTATTGAAGCAGTAAAAAAATTAAAAGCATCTTAATGTTTTCAAGTTAAAATATATTTTAAGCCTTTCCTTTAACATTGGAAAGGCTTTTGTTTTTATATTTGCCCTTTAGAAAATTTCATGAAGAAAATAGAATTAGAAATAGTAGCACTTTCGCACAGCATTACCCAAACACAGTCTTACGCAGTAGTATTGGGAGAAATAAACGGCCTAAGAAGATTGCCAATTGTAATTGGTGGTTTTGAAGCACAGGCAATTGCTGTGGCGCTGGAAAGAATGAGCCCGAGCCGTCCTCTTACACATGATTTGATGAAAAATTTCATGACTGCCTTTAACGTAAATATGCACGAAATTGTCATAAACGATTTGCAGGAAGGCATATTTTATTCAAAATTAGTTTGCAGTTCCGAAAACGATACGGTTGAAATAGATTCCCGTACCTCTGATGCACTTGCACTTGCCGTGCGATTTGGTTGCCCTATTTACACCTATGATAATATTTTAGACCAGGCAGGTGTTATGATGGATGAAGAAAATAATCCCAAACAGGAAATGTCTGCCAATATACCTGCGAGCAGTATTGGTAAAAATGACAGTCTGCGTACAATGAGTTTAGAAGAACTTAATATACTGCTGACTGAAGTTTTAGAAAGTGAAGACTACATACGAGCCATTGCAATAAGAGATGAAATAAAAAGCAGAGGAAGGAATTAGTTTTGTACCTGAGACACACCAACAACCAATCCGCATGTTTTTACTACAAAGAACAGATTCTGACAATGTCTATTTTAGAGAAATAGTTGCATTGCTTGACACATTTTTAGCTGAAAGAGATGGACAGGATCACGCTTTTTATGCGCAGTTTAATAAACTAGACAACATAAAAAATGCGGTAGTTTGTTTTGATGATGATGAACCTGTTGGTTGTGGTGCTTATAAGCAATACGATAAAACAACTGCAGAAATTAAGCGCATGTTTGTAAAACCTTCTTACAGAGCCAAAGGAGCAGCCACCATGGTTTTACAGGAATTAGAAAAATGGGCAGAAGAAAATAATTTTTCTTCTGCCATTTTAGAAACCGTAAAAAACCAGCCCGAAGCAGTAGCACTTTACAAGAAAAACGGTTACACAATTATCCCAAATTTTGGTCAGTATATAAATGTAGAAAAGAGCATTTGTATGCACAAGATTTTATAACAATCAATATTTTACACTATGGTTGTTTTCCCAAACGCAAAAATAAATTTAGGTCTTAATATCATTGGTAAACGAGAAGATGGATTTCATAATTTAGAAACCATATTCTATCCTGTACAAATAAAAGATGCGCTGGAGATTATTCAAACTGAAAAGCCGGAAGAAATAATTTTTACGTCTTCAGGGAATGATGTGCAGGGAAATGCCACAGATAATTTATGTGTGAAAGCATTTCGTTTAATAAAAAAAGATTTCCCGCAAATACCTCATGTAAAAATGCATTTGCATAAGCACATTCCTATGGGTGCCGGAATGGGCGGTGGGTCGTCAGATGCTTCAACAGTTTTATTGTTGCTAAACA
The DNA here is from genome assembly GCA_043736415.1 of Ferruginibacter sp. Lineage (GTDB taxonomy): Bacteria > Bacteroidota > Bacteroidia > Chitinophagales > Chitinophagaceae > Ferruginibacter. The sequence continues at coordinate 3,799 of JAYTCO010000346.1, forward strand.
AATTATTTGATTTAAATATTTCTACAGAAAAGTTGCATGAATATGCGCTGCAACTTGGCAGTGATTGCCCTTTTTTCATAACAAATAAACCCTGTTTTGCTTCAGGCAGAGGAGAACAATTACGAGCAGTGGAAATTGATCTTTCTAATTATAAAATCATTATTGTGCATCCGGCAATTCATGTAAATACGGCATTGGCTTTTCAAGGATTAAATCAAAGCAATTTTTCCCTCCCGGGTGAATTACAAAATAATATTCTAAGGGACATTAGCACCTGGCAAGCCACTGTAAAAAATGATTTTGAACTTTCAGTATTCAAACAATTTCCTGAGATTGAAGCCATTAAAAATAAAATGTATGAAGCAGGTGCTATTTACAGCAGCATGAGTGGCAGTGGCAGCGGCGTTTTTGGAATATTTTCTAAAGATTCCAACGCAGAAAATATTAAATTTCCTTCCCATTACTTTTGCCTACTGGTTTAAAGTTCTATCTTCGCCACATCAAAACATTATTAGTTATATCATATTTTCTTAGCAATCATTTAGATCTGCTTAACCATCGAGGTAAATTTCTTTAACCTTCCTTTTTAATTAGGAAGGCAGCACTTTCGTCTCCAACAAATTAATAATTTCTTAAAACAACTATCATGAATATGACCATTCATGCAACAACTACTACCAACCATTTTATCAATTTAGAAAATGAGTATGGTGCACACAATTATCACCCATTACCCGTAGTTTTAAATAAAGGAAAAGGTGTACATGTTTGGGATGTGGAAGGAAAAAAATACTATGACTTTTTAAGTGGTTACTCTGCGGTAAATCAGGGGCATTGTCATCCAAAAATTATTGCGGCATTGTTAGAGCAGGCTCAAAAACTTACACTTACATCCAGGGCTTTTCACAGCGACAGACTTGGTGAGTATGAAAAATTTATAACAGCTTATTTTGGTTACGACAAAGTATTGCCAATGAACACCGGTGTGGAAGCTGTTGAAACTGCCATGAAGCTCAGCAGAAAATGGGCTTATGAGGTAAAAGGCATTCCGGAGAACAAGGCAAAAATTATTGTGTGTGATAATAATTTTCATGGTCGCACATTAGGCGTTATTTCTTACAGTACAGATCCTTCTTCAACAAAAGGTTTCGGTCCTTTTTTACCGGGCTTTCAAAATATTCCTTTTAATGATACTGTTGCTTTAGAAAAAGCTTTTCAGGATAAAAACGTAGCCGCATTTTTATTTGAACCCATACAGGGCGAAGCCGGCGTAGTTGTACCTGATGCATGTTATTACACCAAAGTAAAAAAACTTTGCAAGCAATACAATGTGTTGATGGTTGCAGATGAAATACAGACCGGGCTTTGCAGAACAGGTCATTTATTAGCCATTTGCTCTGAGGGTGTAAAAGCAGATATTTTGATTTTGGGCAAGGCTTTAAGTGGCGGCGTGTTGCCTGTAAGTGCAGTGCTTTGTAACAACGAAATAATGATGACAATAAAGCCCGGTGAACACGGGAGTACATATGGTGGTAATCCTTTAGCATGTGCAGTAGCGGTTGCGGCATTAAATGTTTTGAAAGATGAAAAGATGGCTGAAAATGCACAGAAAATGGGACAATTATTTAGAGATGGATTACACAAAATTGAATCGCCATTTATAAAAACAATACGTGGCAAAGGCTTACTTAATGCAATTGTAATTGAGCATAAAAATAAAGATGCAGCATGGGATCTTTGTATGGAAATGAAACAAAACGGCTTGCTTGCAAAACCAACACATGGTGATAAAATAAGATTTGCACCACCCTTATTAATTAACAAAGCAGAAGTTGCAGATGCCGTAAACATCATTCACAAAAGCCTTCATATATTAGCATAAATATTTTATTTAATGGAAACTTACCTGCACCACACTGATCACAAAGAACATCACATGCGCAGCTCCGATTTTTTGCGGGATGTTGTAATTGGTATGAGTGACGGGCTTACCGTACCCTTTGCTTTGGCTGCGGGTTTAAGTGGTGCCGTAGATAACAGCAGCATTATAGTTATTGCAGGCATTGCAGAAATTGCGGCGGGCAGTATTGCTATGGGATTGGGTGGCTATCTGTCAGGCAAAACCGAACAGGATCATTATAAAAATGAAGAAAAAAGAGAAAAAAACGAAGTAGAAACGCTTAGACATATTGAAATTGAAGAGACAAAAGAATTTTTTGCAAATATTGGACTAAGCAAAGAAATACAGGAACAGGCGACAGAAGAAATTTCAAAAGACAAAGACCGTTGGGTAGAGTTTATGATGAAGTATGAACTGGGGTTGGACAAGCCCGACCCTAAACGAGCCACAAAATCTGCATTAAACATCGGTGTCTCTTACATTGTTGGTGGAATAATTCCTTTAAGTCCTTACTTTTTTATATCAGATTCAAAAGAAGCGCTTCAATTTTCTGTGGTTGCCACACTTATTTGCCTGTTTATTTTTGGGTTCTTTAAAAGTAAATTAACGGGTGTAAATCCTCTTTGGGGTGCAATTAGAGTTACACTTATTGGCGCTATTGCTGCATCTGCAGCCTTTGGTATAGCAAGTTTGTTTGAACATTAAGGCAGGTGAAAGGTGAATTGTGAAGTGTGAAATATCATTAAAATATTTCAGCAATCATTCTTATAAAAAATTTCTCCTATTTAATGAACCGCTGAAAACTGATAAACTGCAGAAGTGCTGCCGGATAGAAATGGAAATACTTTTATGAGGAACGAATAAAAGATTGTAATGTATAGCCGGAACCAATGCTCACCCGAGTTTAAGATGTTTACAGCCCCGATATTCTACGAATTTTAAGTTTATAAAATTTACTTTTTCATCTTCATGGCATTAAACTTGTCTTTAAAGATATCCGCAAATTTTTACGGTTTTAACCCACTACTTTTGCCAAATTGACGAACTAAATTTATTTGATGAATAAGAACTTTTTTTTACAGGGTCAGGATGACGATATGGAATTTATGCCCATTATACCGCTTACAGAAGATGAAGATGGAAATGGCGATGAACAGGAGCTTCCGGAAGAATTACCTATACTTCCATTAAGAAATACAGTGCTTTTTCCAGGTGTAGTTATACCGATTACTGTGGGCCGAGATAAGAGTATAAAAGCCGTAACAGATGCTTATAAGGCTGACAAAATGGTAGGAGTGGTTGCGCAAAAAGACAGCAACATTGAGGAACCTCAAATTGCAGATCTTGAAAGAATAGGGACCGTAGCAAAACTTGTAAAGTTGATAAAAATGCCTGATGGTGGCACGACCATTATTATACAGGGGCGCAAAAGATTTGAGCTGCAGGAAATAACTTCTGAAGAGCCGTATTTTAAAGCTAAAATTAAAATACTGGATGAAAATAAACATAAAGGTGATGCTGATTTAGATGCGTTGGTGGGCAGTGTAAAGGATCTTGCTGCGCAAATAATTAGTCTATCTCCGAATATACCAAGTGAAGCAGGTATTATTCTTAAAAATATTGAAAATCCTTCTTTTCTTATTCATTTTGTAAGCAGCAACTTAAACTGCGATTTAAAGGAAAAGCAAAAACTGCTGGAAATAAGTGATTTAAAAGAGCGTGCAGAATTACTAATGAACCTTATGCATACGGAACTTCAATATGCAGAATTAAAAAACAAGGTTACGACCAAAACCCGTGCTGAGCTTGATAAGCAACAGCGGGAGTATTTTTTGCAGCAGCAAATGAAAGCCATTAAAGATGAATTGGGTGGCGATAATGTGGCGGAAGTAAAAGACATGCAGAAAAAAGCAGAGTCAAAAAAATGGTCTGCAGCTGCTGCTGAAATGTTTAAAAAGGGTACTGAAAAACTGGAGCGTATGCATCCATCAACGCCTGATTACTCAGTTGTATACAATCATTTAGATTTAATGCTTGATTTGCCGTGGGATGATTTTACCAATGATTCGTACGATTTAAAGAAAGCAAAAAAAGTGCTGGACCATGATCATTATGGTATGCACAAAATAAAGGAACGCATACTTGAATATCTTGCCGTGCTTAAATTAAAAGGTGACATGAAAAGCCCCATATTATGTTTTGTTGGTCCTCCCGGAATCGGTAAAACAAGTTTGGGTAAAAGTATTGCGGCAGCCATTAACAGAAAATATGTTCGTTTGAGCCTGGGTGGCGTACATGATGAAAGTGAAATTAGAGGTCACCGTAAAACATACATTGGTGCAATGCCCGGTAGAATTTTACAGTCAATAAGAAAAGCAAAAAGTGGAAACCCCGTAATGATATTGGACGAGATAGACAAGGTTGGTGCAGACCAGCGTGGTGATCCATCATCGGCTTTGTTAGAAGTATTAGACCCTGAACAAAATAATACTTTTTACGATAATTATCTGGAGCTTGAATATGATTTGAGCAAGGTTCTTTTTATAGCAACAGCCAACAATATAAACAATATACAACCTGCACTGAGAGACCGTTTGGAGATAATTGACTTAAGCGGCTATGCAGTAGAAGAAAAGATTGAAATTGCAAAGACGCATTTAATGCCAAAGGAAAAAGAAATGCACGGCTTAAAGCCCGAAAGTTTTAAAATGAGTGATGTTGTTTTGCAAAAAATTATTGAAGATTACACCAGAGAAAGTGGGGTGCGGGAGTTAGACAGGCAACTTGCAAGTATTATGCGCTACCAGGCAAAAGAACTGGTTATGCGGGGCAAATTAAAAGCTACCATTACAAGTAACGATGTTGAAAAAATATTGGGTAAAACAAAATACAGCAACGAGTTATACAAAACTGCCGGTATGCCTGGTGTGGCTGTTGGGCTTGCGTGGACTTATGTAGGCGGCGATATTTTATTTATAGAAACGCAGTTGACTGAAGGTAAAGGTGACCTTCAACTTACCGGTAACCTTGGCAATGTAATGAAGGAAAGTGCAACCACTGCTTACACCTGGCTAAAAGCAAATGCAAAAAAAGCAGGGATAGATCCCGAGCTTTTTACAAAGAAAAATATACATATTCATGTGCCCGAAGGCGCCACGCCAAAAGACGGCCCAAGCGCAGGTATAACCATGATGAGTG
>JAYTCO010000347.1:0-3800 GCA_043736415.1 Ferruginibacter sp.
GATATCAGCTCATGGAAAAATAAATACGACAATGTTATTGGCGTTATGATGGGGAAGTAAAAAAGCATTTGGGGCTCTCATCGTTTAATCCCTGTTAAGCATTTGTCCGCTGCCCGCCTGCAATCTTTTGTTCGTTCCTCACAAAAGGATTTGCGGCTAAGCAGCGCAGCCATTGGGCAATTGAATGTTTATTTGGCTTTTACTGACGGGGAGATTTACCTTATGATTTGGAGACGAGCATCTAAGAGGAAAGTATAAGTTTGTTAAAACTTGATTGTGTTTTAAAATCCTTATTTTTTAAAAAAAACCGAGCTAATAAAATTTTTTGTGCAAAAAAAACTAGATGTTCCTTCTACCATTAAAGTAAAACCTTTTCTACGTTGGGCAGGGGGTAAATCATGGTTTTTAAAATATTTATACCAAATCACTTCAAATATTCAGTTTAATAATTATCATGAACCCTTCCTCGGTAGCGGTGCAGTATTCATGCATTTAAGGCCACAAAAAAAAGCTTTCTTATCGGATTTGAATTCAGAATTGATTGAAACTTTTGTTGCTGTTAGAGACGATGTAGAAAAGATTATAATGGAGTTGATACAATTTTCTAACACTCAAGAAGATTATTATAAAATTCGAGAAAGTAAATTCAATACTAAATATAAAAGAGCAGCTAGATTCATTTATTTAAATCAAACTTCCTTCAATGGCATCTACAGAGTTAATTTAAATGGTATATACAATGTTCCTTTTGGTTATAGAACTAAAGATTTTTGTGAACCTGAAAATCTTAGAGCTTTTAGCAACTTATTACAAACGACTGTAATAGAAACTGCTGATTTTAATATTTTAATTGGTAGAGTAGGAAAAGATGATCTGGTTTTTTTAGATCCTCCATATACAGTTTCTCACAATAATAATGGCTTCATTAAATATAATCAAAAACTTTTTTCACTTGATGATCAATATCGACTGTCTACCTTAATAGATCATATTAAGGATATCGGAGCATACTATATATTGACGAATGCAGCTCATCATGTAATTGAAGAAATATTTGATAAAGGTGATAGAAAAATGAAATTAAAAAGAGCCAGCCTTATCGGAGGTCAAAACGCTGTAAGAGGTAAGTTTGAGGAAGTTATATTTACAAATATTATATAAAGTACTTAAATTCAATTCACTTAAAAAAGTTTAAAGGAATGTTAGAAAATATTGAAGAATCAGTAAATTCGATAGGTCTCGCTAGACGAAAAAATACACAATATGATATCAAAGCAGTTCATCCGTCTGATCGTAATAAGTTCGAAAAGGAAGGGTGGTTATTTGTTAAATCACTTAAGACTAGCGTCCAATTAAAAAAGGAGAAATCTCATAATGTTAGTTTAGAAGACCGAGTTTGGAGTCTTTTTTATAAAATGAATTTTAAATATTTATCAGGTCAAGGTGGAGGAAAACTTTTTTTAAATTCCAAGGATCCTAAAAGTCCCACTTCACAAATTGATGTTGTTGCAATTGATAAAGAGGTCGCAATTGCTATTGAATGTAAATCCGCTATTGAATATAAAAAGCGACCACAGTTCCAAGAAGAGTTTGGGAAATTTGTCCAAATAAAGGAAGGTTTTTTAAAATCTGTTAAATCATTGTATACAAAAGAAGGAAAAAAACAATGCATATTTATAATGGTTCTCAATAAAATTTTGCTTTCTGAAAATGATAGGGAAAGAGCAAAAAAATCTAATGTTATACTTTTTGATGAGAAAGATTTGACATACTATGAAAGTTTAGTTAGCCATTTAGGGGAAGCGGCTAAGTATCAGATTTTAGCTGATATGTTGCCCGGAAAAGAGATTGCAGGGTTGTCCATAAGAATTCCTGCCATAAAAACTAAGATGGGTGGATACAATTGCTTTACATTTTCAATTTCTCCGGAATATTTGTTGAAAATTTCCTACGTTTCGCACCGATCTAAAGGAAAAGCCTCAGATATAAATACTTACCAACGTATGTTGTCTAAAACAAGACTAAAAAAAATTAAGGATTATATCTCTGAGGATGGTATTTTCCCAACCAATATTATTTTAAATTTTGAACGTGGTAGGTTGAACTTTGAAAAAATAAAACAAGAAACTGATAACTCAGATGATTTGGAAGTAGGTGTTCAGGGCTGGTTAGATATTAAACCAGCTTTTAAATCTGCATGGATTATAGATGGGCAACATAGGCTCTTCGCATATTCTGGGCATGAGAAATCTTTTAAAAGTAAACTTGTTGTGCTTGCATTTGAAGGATTAAAGCCAAGTAAGCAAGCAGAGCTTTTCATTGATATAAATGCAAAACAAAAAAGTGTAAAACAGTCTTTATTACAAGAGTTATATGCCGAATTACATTGGGATTCAGATGATACATTGGTTAGAATAAGCGCAATAATATCCAAGGCTATACAAGATTTAAATGCTGATCCTGAATTCCACTTATATCAAAGAATTCAAACCACGGATGGTCAAAAAGATTTTTTAAGATGCATTACACTTACGAGTTTATTTGGTCAAATAGAAAAAAAAGGATTTTTTATTTTAAGAGAAAAAGGTGGAATTGTTGAATACGGGCCGTTATGGGGCGGCGATAAAAATGAAGATACTCTCAAACGCACCATTGTAATTTTAAAATCATGGATTAATATTATTGCAGAAAAAAATCAAGAGTGGTGGGATAAAGGCTCGGGGGATGGGGGAGGATTAAGTATGAATGATGGAATAGCCACACTAATCGCACTTTTAAGAACTGTGTTTGAGGTTCTGGAAAAAAAGGGGCTTCGCTTGTATGCAAAAACTAATCAAGAACTTTCAGACTTGATTGCACCATATGCAGTTGCTATAGGTCAATATCTTCAGACTTTTGACATAACTAATAGAAAATCATTTCGTGATTTTAGAGGGGTACAGGGTGTAATATACCGTACAAGACAATGTCAGAACGGAATGAGGAAATATATTCCTGATTTTAATCCAGAAGGTTTGGATCAATGGCTTGAGGAGCAAAATCAGCAAACTAATAAGAAGACTAAAGAGTTGATCGACAATATTGAGATAAGGCTACAGAAATATATTGTAGAAGAACTGAAATCACAATATGTTGGTGACGATCAACTTTGGTGGTATGAGGGTATTCCTACAACTATTAGAACTAAGACTACTGCTAGGAAAGAAGAGGATAAAAATAAAAGAGGTGGTAGTGAATTTTATTTTGATCTAATAGATTATAAAAAAATAATTAAAGACAATTGGTCAATTTTTGAAAAGACTTTTGGATTTGGAAAGGGTAATATTGATAAAAAAACTGAGTGGATTGACTTTATAAACGAAATCCGTAAAATTGTTGCTCATGCTTCATCTGGAAAAACGGTTAAAATTGAAGAGTTTTATAGGGTGGAAGAGATTTATAATTGGTTAACTAATCAGACTAATATTACAGAAGTAGATACTTAATCGTTAATTCACGATTAAATTCAACAACATAACCTTCTACTTTTCAGCAGCGTCCCAATTGCGCAGATATTGCGAGCAAACTCTAACGCAGATTTGAGGCAGAGCTAATTGTGGGCAAGCAATCTGTGCGGTAAATTATTAAGAGAGTAATTTTAATTTTTCTACAACTTCTCCCAACGGTGGAAGTACCATTAAAGACTACGAAGATTGTTTTTTCATTTCATCTTTCACACGCTTTATAACGGCCCCACCAAACACACAAAGTCCTGCATTAAAAACTACGAGGGAGAAACTGCCATACCAAAACCAGGGTTG
>JAYTCO010000348.1:0-1534 GCA_043736415.1 Ferruginibacter sp.
GGTAAATTTTTTGTTTGCGTCTGCTTTCACCAGCAACTGTACTGTTACAAAGTCGCCTGTAGCAGTTGCATGTACTATGTTAAACGGGTCGTACTGCTCACCCGGTAGCACTTTCACAAAGGGGTCAATTTGAGTAATGGTAACTTTTGCATGCACATCAAAAGCCAAAAATAGAAGGCAGAGAAAGATAATTTTATGCATGTTTCAAATTTCGTTTTCTAAAACAACAACCACGCCGTCTTGTTTATCACCATACTTTTAAAAGTTGGTGCTACACACATCTCTCGTTTTGGATTGGCCTGCTGGCATTATGTTACCTATTAAATAATGGCTGTATAAAAAATTACGATCAAATATTTTTCCCTGGTAAATGCTAATCAGACATAGATTAATATTTACTGTTGCGTTTAGGTTATTGAAGCCATTAAGATTTGGTGTAAATGGCTACATTGTTTTAAACCACAACGGACTCTTGTCATTGGGATCGCCGTTATAGCTAAAAAGCAACTCCTCTCCTTTCTTCACATCCCTAATAGTTTTTACAGACATGTTTTGTGCTTCATAGTCCTGCTCATACTCGCAATTGGGTTCAAAGCTATGGTTGTACATAGAAACATAACCTAATGCAACACATGCCTGCCTGGTGCTTTTACCCCACTCAAAAATGTAGTGATACAGTTTGGTTCCCTCTACGTGTTTACGGTCTTTAACCGATAAAATAACCACCGGCGAAATTTCTATAACGGTACCTGCAGCTATGTTTTTTTGGGTAAACACACCACGTCCTCCTTTAATTGATGGCGCTATAAACAGAAAGGGTAACAGCATAGATAACGATTGGCAGCGAATATAAAGAATCGAGATGGTGGCTGCATTCCAAATTGTCGCAGCGGTTTCAATTCGTGTGATTAATCTGTAGGCGGCCCAACTGGCAAAATTCGTAGAAGCTGACTATGCCCTTAACAGTATCATAATAAAAGATGCTATGAAAATATATAAGTACAAGGGAGTGACACAAGAATGTTGATCATATAACTTTAGCTCGTCCCCAAAAAACGCAACAATTTTACATGCACCAGAACTGTTTATCATTATATATAAGCAGTCAAAATACTTAATTTGCACGTATGCTACAAGACTTAGAAAACAACTTGCAGGAGGCCTTTGAACAGGTAATTGTTACGGATGATAAGCTTGCCATACGAGAATTTTTGGACGACCAGAATATTGCCGATGTAGCAGAACTGATAGATGAATACCCTGAATATGAAGATAAGATCATAGCCAATTTGAGCATTCACCGGGCAGCAAGCACCTTTAAAATTCTTGACTTTACTACCCAAAAAAGAATAGTTACGGAACTACCTTCTTTTAAAACTGCTGAGTTATTAAACGAGTTGCAGGCAGATGACCGTACTGCATTTTTAGAAGACTTGCCCAAGGAAGTTTTACGTGATCTTATAAAGCTTTTAGACCCCGATGAACGCCTGGTAACCTTATCGTCACTGGGTTATCCCGAGGACAGCGTAGGCAG
>JAYTCO010000349.1:0-1528 GCA_043736415.1 Ferruginibacter sp.
CCAAAGAATTTTACAGCAGCCGCATTGGTCAATTAACTGCTCAGAAAAAAAAATTACAGCAACGTAAATCTGTATTTGCAGTTTTAAGGCTTGGAAGTATTATTGCAGTAATAGCCATCTTTTATTTTTTATGGTCAATAAATAAATTTTACGCCTTTGCGGCCGCTATAATAACTGCAGCTGTTTTTATACAATTAATTTATAGAGACCTTGCAAACAGAGCCGCCATAAAGCATTTGCAACAACTGTTATTTATAAATGAAAACGAGCTTTTAGCACTTGATGGTAAATATGATCATTTTGAAGATGGCACTATTTACATGCCGCAGGATCATTTTTATGCAAATGATATGGATATTTTTGGTAAAGCATCTTTATACCAATTTATAAACAGAACAACCTCAGAACCGGGTGCAGAAAAACTTGCAGAATGGTTGTTATTTCCCGCTGATGTAGAAAATATAATTTATCGGCAAGAATCAACAAAAGAACTTGTAACTAAAAATGAATGGAGGCAAAACTTACAGGGAATTGGTAAGGAATCTAGCATTAAAAAGTCTACTGTAGCACAAATAAATAACTGGCTTACACAACCAACACTTTTTATACAGTTTAAACCATGGCAATTGTTGCGTATAATTTTACCAGCCATTATTTTAACCATTACGGCATTGTGCATTTTTGATGAAGTGGCAGAAAAAACATGGTACCTGTTTTTATTTATTTATGCAGTCATTGCTTTTCAAATAAATAAAATTGTTGCACCATTGCATAACCAGCTTTCTTCTATGGTAAATGATTTGGATATACTCTCTAAAAGCATTGCTGCCATTGAAACAGAGCCTTTCCAGTCTGTACTGCTTTCCAAACTAAAAAATGATTTACAGAAAGAAAAAAGCAAAGCCTCCATTAAAATTAAAAAATTACAGAAGATTTTGGATCGGCTCGATTTAAGGTACAATATGGTCATTTCTATACCAATCAATATTCTGCTCATGTGGAATTTGCAGCAGGTTCTTGATCTTGAAAAATGGAAAAAAGAAAATGATGCTGATGTAAATAAATGGTTTGATACCCTTGCCGCTTTTGAAGTACTAAACAGTTTTGCAACACTGCATTTTAATCATCCGGAATGGGTTTTCCCCACACTGTTACAAGAGCATTTTCAAATAAATGCGGTTGAACTTGGCCACCCATTAATACACAGCAGTAAAAGAGTAAATAATTATATTGACATTAAAACAGCAGGAGAAATTATGTTGGTTACCGGCAGCAATATGGCGGGTAAAAGTACATATCTGCGCAGCATTGGCATCAACACAATTCTTACGATGGCCGGTGCTGTTGTTTGCGCAAAAGATTTTGAAATATCACCGGTACAGTTGCTAAGCAGCATGCGCATTGCAGATAATCTTGCTGAAAGTACTTCAACATTTTATGCTGAATTAAAAAAATTAAAAACCGTTATTGAAAAAATAAATGCAGGAGAAAAAGTTTTTATTTTATTGGATGAAATTTTACGGGGAAC
>JAYTCO010000350.1:0-3780 GCA_043736415.1 Ferruginibacter sp.
ACCGAGTGGAATGCTGACCATTCCTGACAGAGAGCAAACGGAAAAATCGCTGAAGGAATTTCTTACAGAAAAATATGGAAGCATTTTTATTGTACATCGTTTAGATAAAGATACCAGTGGCTTGGTGTTGTTTGCAAAAAATGAAACAACTCATAAATACCTATGCAAAATTTTTGAAGAAAGAAGAGTAGAGAAGTTTTATTTGGGAATTGTTGTAGGATTGTTGCCAGATGAAAAAGGAATAATTGATGCGCCCATTACAGATCACCTTACCCGTAAAGGCATGATGACCGTACATCGTAGCGGAAAAGAATCTCAAACGGGTTATGAAGTGCTTGAAGCAGATCCACATTTTTCATTGGTGTCTTTTCAGTTGTTTACAGGCCGTACACACCAGATAAGAGTGCATGCAAAAAATATAGGAAACCCATTGGCGTGCGATCCTTTGTATGGCGATGGCAAACCAATACTCATTTCTGCTGTAAAGAAAAATTATAAACTGGGCAAACATGATGAGGAAGAAAGACCAATGATAAACAGACTTGCACTTCATTCATACAAATTAAATTTTGAAGATATGCATGGAGTAAAGATGGAAATAATGGCGACTGCTCCCAAAGAGTTTCGTGCATTGATGAAACAGCTTAAAAAGAAATAATTAATTACTTATTGTACAATTTTTTATAAACGATGTTATCTAAAAAAGTGCAATATGGGCTAAAAGCACTCGGCTATTTAGCGGAGAAAATACTTTGACGGTCCTTTATTGATTGCTGATATTGCAGAGAAAAATTTAACCCAATAAAATTTTTAGAAAGCATTTTACTGCTTTTAAAACAACTCGACATTTTACAAAGTAAAAAAGGAAAAGGTGGTGGTTATTACCGTCCAGAAAATTCAAAAAAATATCTATAGCAACTGTTGTACGTATTATTGGTGGGCCCATTGCATTACTGCCATGCACAAGTTTAAATTTTTATGAAAACTATGGTGATTGAAATGAAGAAACCTGCGGACTGAGGCGTAGCATGACTATTGTGAGAGATGCAACTTTAAAAGTATTGGAAAAGAAAACACTTTTAGATCTGTCAGATTTTTAATTAGCCTGATGAAGCTCTTTTAAGTAAGTTAATTCCAAACCTGTTTTTTACCTCATCAATGCTTTTATAAAGTTCCGTTTTCTTTTCTGTGTTACTAAATAAACTGGTCTGTATTGCATTACCGGTGAGCTCACTTAAACGCACACCCAAAAGCCTTATCGGTTCTCCCTTTTTATGCAATTTTTTAAACAGTGCTTTTACAATCGGTATTATATCATCATCTGCACTTGTATAATCTATCGTAGTTTGTTTGGAAGTAGTTTCAAAATCAGGATACCTTATTTTGACTGCCACACAACCTGCAACTTTTTCTTCTTTCCTTAATTCAAAGCAAATTTTTTCTGTAAATTTTACCAGCTCACTATTAATAAAAGCAAGGTTAGAGACGGGTTCGTTAAAAGTATTTTCTGTAGATATTGATTTTGATTCGTGGTAAAAAGAAACTTCACTTAAATGCACTCCTTCGCTTTTTAGTTTTAATTCTGTACCCCATTTACCCAGCTTTTCTTCCAACAATTCTATGGGCGTTTCGTTTAGTTGCTTAATTGTTTTTACCCCCATGTAGGTAAGGATTTCCTGTGCATGTTTACCTACGCCCGGTATTTCAGAAACATTCAATGGTGCAAGAAATTCTTTTTCTTTACCAAAAGGCACTTGTAAAAATCCATTTGGCTTTGCCTGATTGGTGGCAATTTTTGCCATCATTTTGCTGGATGATAAGCCAAAAGAAATGGGCAATCCTGTTTCTTTCATTATTTCATTTCTTAAATCTATTGTCCATTGCAGTGGCTTAAAAAACTTTTCCATTCCGGTAAGGTCAATGTAGAATTCATCAATAGATGCTTTTTCAAACAGCGGCGCTTTTGCTGCAATAATTTGTGTAACCCACCGTGAATAACGGCTGTATTCCCCTCTTATGCCTTTTACAAAAATAGCATCGGGGCAGAGCTGCCGGGCTTTGTGAGATGGCATGGCAGAATGAATACCAAACTTACGTGCTTCGTAGCTGCATGCTGCAACAACGCCTCTATCTCGCCCACCAACAATTACGGGTTTGCCTTTTAACGAGGGATCATTCAATATTTCTACAGAAACAAAAAATGAATCCAGGTCAAAATGCGCTATGATGCGTTGTTGGGACAATGTTGTGAATTGTGAATTGTGAATTGTGAATGGGAACGTTGTAAAAATTAGAATATTCTTGATCGAGTGGCAAAAACTTATTTCTGTTTTCCCCTCTCGCCACTAGCCACTTCCCTCTTACCACCTATCCAAATATCTCCAACAACCCATCGGGTATTTCTATAAATACTTTTTTGTTTTTATTATCCATCTTTATCAAATTGCCTTCATGGATTGGTACCAAGGCTTCATTTCCATTGTACATAATTGTACAGAGTATTTGGTGTGGCTGCTCTATTACCTCAATTATTTTACCATGGTTCACATCACCATCAATCATATCATAACCAAGTAATGCAATTGGGGCAGCCTTTGCGACAAACTTTTTAAAATCATCTTCCTGCAACCACACATCTTTGGGCGTAAGCTTACGGGCTATTTCTTTGATATCAATCCCTTCAAGATTTATATAAATATCTGTGTCATTTTTTATTGAAGTAGATACGATAAAGTGAGGTATAAAATTACCTTTTGTCTCTTCAATAAAAATAGCTTCTAACCCTTTTAAAGATGTTTTTTTTCCAAGGCTGTGTTGCAAAATCAATTCGCCGGTTAAGCCGTGGCTGGCGGCAAGTTTTCCTATTTTAAAATATTCCATTTCGTTTATTTAGATCCTAAAAATTAGCGGCTGTAAAGATATTTAATGTTACAGTCAGTTTTGATTTATTGTGCTGAACAAGATTTTTAGAATGCTTGGGGCTGTAATCTGTAAATCTATTTCGAACTTTTGTTCGCTGCCCGCCTCCCACTCTTTTGCCTCAAAGGCAGGCAAAAGGAGTTTTGGCTAAGCAGCGCAGCCCTTCCTCTTTTTTATCTTTATTCAGCTTTTAATAATGCAAGTCTTTATGTAAAAATAGCTCCCAGGTTGCACAATTAAAGACGATTGAAAAACTATTGCCGAGCATAGCCCGGATAGAAATGAAAACCGCAGCGCAGCGGAGGTTGTAATGCATAGCCGGATACTGAAGTTGATTAAAAAACAGTTGCTGATGCTTCAAAAAAACAGAACACTTACAATTACCAAAAATAAAAAAGTCTCGCAAAAATGCGAGACCCAATTAGTATGTATAAACAATAGTTTATTCCGCAGTTGGTGTTTCTTCGGTAGTTGCAGGAGCTTCAGCTACAGGAGCTTCTTCTTCTACAGGAGCTGCTGCAACGGGTGCTGCAACTTCCTCTACTTTTTTAACTACAGGTACATTACGTTTGTCAGTGCGAGCTTTTTTGTCTGCGCCCTGGCGTTTTGCAACATGTGCATCATGCTCGCTGCTCCACTGTGTAAATTTCTCCATTGCAGCGGCTTCGTCAAACAGGCCTAAACCCACTCCACGCAACAAATGCTTAAGGAATAAAACACCTTTAAAGGAAAGAATACGGCGTACAGTATCGGTAGGTTGAGCACCTTTCTGTAACCAATCCAATGCTTTTTGACGGTCAATCTGTATGGTGGCAGGAACCGTTAAAGGATTGTACGAACCTAATTTTTGAATAAACTTAC
>JAYTCO010000351.1:0-8857 GCA_043736415.1 Ferruginibacter sp.
TGGTACAGGGCACGTAAAATTAAAAACCGTTATGTTGAATTTGTAAGGGTAGATGAATATGTACCGAAGCTCGAAGAATTAAGCAACGACACATCTGTACCAAAATATGCAACGCACCTTGTTTACCTTACAAGTGCAGATAATCCCAAAGAGATTGAGCATAAAATAATGTACAGCATTTTAAGCGGCAAGCCTAAACGTGCAGATATTTACTGGTTTGTACATGTTGATACATTAGATGAACCTTACACAAATGAATACTCCGTTACGCATATTATTCCGAACGATATTATTAGGGTTGAATTTAGACTTGGATTTAGAATTGCACCACGCATTAACCTGATGTTTAAAAAAGTGGTGGAAGATCTTGTAATAAACCGTGAAGTAAATATTACCAGCCGTTACGAAAGCCAGCAGAGAAACAACATGGTCGGCGATTTCCAGTTTATTGTACTGGAGAAATTTCTTAGTCAGGATAATGAGTTACCGTTTTTTGAAAAACTGATCATGAAAGGCTATTTCTGGATAAAGGAATTATCGCTTAGTGAAGAGCGGGGTTTCGGTCTTGAACAAAGCAATGTAGCTGTTGAGAAATTTCCTTTGGTTGTAGCACCCGTTGGAAAGTTAAAAATGAAAAGGGTTTTTCACAATGAAGAAGAAGGATATTAAGAAAGATTGGAGACAAAAGATGTAAGACAGAAGATGTAAGACAGAAGATTTGAGACCAAAGATTTGAGACACGGGAATTTCAATTTTGGTGAAAGCTTAATGTCTATGCAAACTGTATGAATTACATAAATTAAGTAACTGCATACCAATCGGCAATAATTTATTATTACATGAAGAAATTAAGACACTGTTTTGCATTTTAGAGAAGCTAGTATAATCGACATTTTTCAGATGCAAATTGTGCGTAACTCCGTTAAAGAAAATCAATTAAGTAACCCGACACTGGTTAAGGATGCTGATTATGAAGAATATTTATTGTCAAGAGGAAAAGGCTGGATTTGTGAAGTGAATAATAGTGTTGTAGGATTTGCCATTGTAGATTTACAGGAAAATAATATTTGGGCGTTGTTTGTTACACCCGCAAATGCAGAAAAGGGAATAGGTAAAAAACTGCACTCCATAATGTTGAATTGGTATTTTAAACAAACTCAACAAACCGTTTGGCTTGGTACTGCTCCCAATTCCCGTGCAGAAATTTTTTACACTAAACACGGATGGACAAAAGTTGGCATGCATGGCAACAATGAAGTAAAATTTGAAATGACTTTTAATAAATGGAATTCTTTGGTACAAGAATAAATTCTTTTTTTAAATGAAGACCGTTACTGCACAGGAACTAAAAAAAATCATTGCTTCAGAAAAAGATTTTTTGCTGATAGATGTGAGAGAAGATTTTGAACATGAGCATTTTAATATTGGCGGAAACTTAATGCCAATGTGAACTGTACTTCAAAACCTACAACAAATTCCCACAGATAAACCGGTAATATTTTATTGTGAAAAAGGCATTCGCAGTGTAATCGTCATTCAAAAATTAGAAGAAGGATATGGTTATACAAACCTTATTAATCTAACCGGTGGCATGAAGGCCTGGAGAAACGAAACTGCACAATAAAAATAATTGTTTAATTTTCGTTTTCATTGAACAGCACTTTACTCTATATTATTATTGGCTATTTGGTATTACTGGCAATTGTATATTTTATACAGGAACGCTTTATTTTTAAGCCTGAAAAATTGAAGCAAAATTTTAAATACGAATATAGTATCCCTTTTAAAGAATTATTTTTTGATGTTGAACAGGGTGTAAGAATTAACGGACTTCACTTTAATGTGAAAGATCCTTTAGGTCTTGTACTTTATTTTCATGGCAATACAAGAAGTATAAAAGGCTGGGCAAAATATGCAAAAGATTTTTTAAAATATCGGTACGATGTGGTGTTGGTAGATTACCGTGGCTTTGGTAAAAGCACCGGTAAAAGAAATGAGCAAGCTATGTTGCAGGATATGCAGTTTGTATACGATACACTGGCAGTGCAGTATACAGAGCAGCACATAATTGTATATGGCCGCAGCCTGGGCAGTGGGTTTGCAGCAAAAATTGCCAGCGATAACAAGCCACGCTATTTAATATTGGATGCGCCTTACTTTAATTTTGCAAAAGCAATAGAACGCTTTTTACCCATGTTGCCTATCCGTTATATTTTACGCTACCAGTTGCGCATAGATAAATGGATAAGGCATGTAAACTGCCATACTTACATTATTCACGGTACTGAAGATTTTTTAATCCCCATCAGCAACAGTGAAAAACTTCAGCAAATAAATCCTCATAAAATAACATTGCTACGTATTGTTGGCGGTGGGCATAACAACCTGCCATCCTTTCCGGCATACCATAATTTACTGAGAGATATTTTACAATACTAATTTTAATGCATGACGGTTAATAGGAAAAAAATGGTTGGTTGGATAAAAATTATATTGCTGTTATACGCCTCAATTGGTATTGTATTGTTTTATCTGCAGGATAAAATATTATTTCATCCTAAAAAGTTAGATGCTGGTTTTCTTTACAAATTCAAAGATCGTTTCGAAGAAATAAATATTCCTTTGAATGATGCCGATACAATGAATCTTATAAAATTTTTACCTGATAAAATACCGGTAAAAGGGGTAGTAATTTATTTTCACGGCAATATGAAAAACATAGAACATTACGCAACATTTGTCGGTCCGTTTTTAAAGCTGGGATACGAAGTATGGATGGAAGATTACCCGGGTTTTGGAAAAAGTACGGGATTTATAACCGAACAAAAATTATACGAACAGGCTTTGCAGGTTAAGAAGATGGCTGATGTAAAATTTAATGCAGATAGCATCATCATTTATGGAAAGTCCTTAGGTACAGGCATTGCCGCAAATCTAGCAAGCTGTACAAAAGCAAAAATGCTTATTTTAGAAACGCCTTATTACAGTATTCCTTCACTGTTTAGCAGCTATGCATTTATGTATCCTAACGAGATGATGAGCAATTATAAAATACCGACGCATACTTTTTTAGAAGATGTTCCTTATCCTGTAATCATTTTTCACGGTACAAATGATGGCGTTATACCTTTACGTTGTGCAAAAAAACTGGAAGCAGTTTTAAAACCTACAGATAAATTTATAACCATAGAAAAGGCATCTCACAATAACTTAAATGCCACTCCGGAATATTTTACTGCAATAGATTCTTTGTTAAAGTAAAAACCCTTCAATTATCAAGGTGTCAGGCAGAGCTTGTCGAAGCCGATCTGTTTTATTAACTGACCTTTGAAAGGCTTGGGCTGACGTGCTGACAATTTTAAAAAATTATTTGTAGGTTGTTAAGCGGGGGCTTTTATATGAGAATCTATGTTGTTAACCCGCCTTCGACAGGCTCATTCTGAAAGCAAAATTATGAAAAAGTGAATACGGGATAAATTTTAAACGATTTCTACATATTAGAATTCTATTAAAGAAACGCCATCATCTTTTACAATAATTTGGTGTTTCATTCCATGTTTTAAGGCAAGGTTATTTTCGGCATGGCTCACAGGAAAATCAAAGCAAACAGGATAATCATATTCAGCAACCTGATCTAAAACAATAT
Source organism: Ferruginibacter sp. (assembly GCA_043736415.1). Classification (GTDB taxonomy): domain Bacteria; phylum Bacteroidota; class Bacteroidia; order Chitinophagales; family Chitinophagaceae; genus Ferruginibacter. The sequence continues at coordinate 3,647 of JAYTCO010000351.1, forward strand.
CATAAATATTTTTTCCAAAGGGTCTCTCTGTATCTTTTAAATCTGTAAAACCACCAATAATAAGCCCGGATAATTTATCTAATTTGCCGCTTCTTTTTAACTGAACAAACATCCGGTCAATGTGATACAATTGCTCATCTAAATCTTCTAAAAATAAAATGCAGTTATTCGTTTTTACATCAGATGAAGTGCCAGTGCCGTTTGTAAAAAGCGTTAGGTTTCCACCAATTAATTTTCCTTTAGCACTACCTACTTTATTTAAAATATTTGCTTCTATATTATAGACTGCTTTTTTACCTTGTAATGCTGCAAGCATTGTTTTTACGTTATCATTTTCTTCAGCACCATTAAAAGCCGCAGCCATCGAGGCATGGAGAGATACAGTTTTAAAATTGCTGAAGAGATAGGTGTGTAAAACCGTAACATCGCTAAAGCCAATAATCCATTTTGGATGGTTTAAAAATTTTTTAAAACAGAATTTATCAATTATCCGGCTGATGCCGTAGCCACCGCGTGCGCATAGAATTGCATCAATATTTTTATCATCCAAAAATCGTTGCAGTTCATTTATGCGTTCTGCATCTGTCCCGCTAAAATAATTATTAGAACTGCTACCTATATTCTCCCCAACAATAACATGATATCCTTCCTGCCTTAAAGTTGTAATACAGTTGGTAACTTTTTCTGCAGCCATATAGCCTGCGGGACAGCATATTGCTATTGTATCTCCTCTCTTTAAGTAAGTCGGAACGATCATTTTTTTCGTATTTTTATTGTCTTAAGATTTCAATTTATGCGTTTTTTTTGTCTTTTGCTTTTACTTTGTTCATTTGGTGTAAATGCGCAATCCCCATGCTCTGGACCCGGTAGAACACCAGATGCAAGTGTTGCTGTTTGTGGGTCGTTAATATTTCCTCAAGCCAATGTGCCTAGTTGTTCGGGTCCTAATATCCCTAATGGATTGATTTGTCTTGATCAATTTGGACAACCTGAACCTGTTACCTCAAATAATTCGGTTTGGTATAAAATTCACTGCTATCAAACAGGTACTCTTGGTTTTTTAATTATCCCTAATTCACCTGGTGATGATTATGATTGGGAAGTAATGGACATAACTAATAGGCCCGCAAGTGATGTATTCACAACAAATTTAAGAGTGTCTTTAAATTTGAGCGGTGTTACAGGTTCGACAGGTTGCACACCCACAGCCCCTTTAGGTGTGCCAATACCTGATGTACATTGTGCGGGAAATGGAGTGTCTCGTTTTAATCGTATGCCTATTATTAATAAGGGCGGTGATTATTTACTAATGGTAACAAATTTTAGCAGTTCTGGTGCCGGGTATAATTTAAGTTTTACCGGGGGTACAGCTGTTCTTACTAACAATGCTCCACCAATCGTTACAAATGTTTCTCAGGCTGGATGTGACCCATCTCAAATTAAAGTAAATTTTTCAGAAGACGTATTGTGTAATAGTTTAACCCCTTCAGGTTCTGAATTTACGATCAGCAATGGGACTCATGTTATTACCGGTATTACTTCAGCATGTAGCATGGGCGCAAATGCATTTACAACACTCACCCTTAACCTTCAAACTCCACTATTACCTGGCAATTATACATTGACTGTAAATAATGGTACCGATATGAATACATTGTTGGATGTGTGTAATGATGCCATGTTAGCAGGAATTCAGGTTCCATTTACCATTGCTGCTCAAATACCCGCTACTATAACACAGGTAACAAAATCAACCTGCGCTGCCAATGTTTTAAAAGTTGCTTTAAGTCAGCCAGTGCAGTGTAACAGTATTAGTCCTACAGGTTCTGAATTTATTCTTTTACCCGGCAGCCCTGTTATTACTTCTGTTTCAACAAACTGTAGCGGAACAAATCTTTCAACTGATACCATTTTCTTAAACTTACAAAATCCTTTACCGGACGCTAGTTATTTGTTAGTTGCAAATATTGGAAGTGATGGAAATACATTTATAGATAACTGTGGTATACAAATGCTGCCAGGCACAATTAAAAATTTTACCATTGCTACAACTCCCGCACCTGCTGTAACAAATCCATCAGCATATTGCCAGGGGGCAACTGCTGCCCCATTGCAAGCCCAAGCCACCGGTACAAATTTGCTCTGGTACACAGCAGCTATAGGAGGCACGGGTAGTGCAATGGCGTCGGTTCCATCAACCACAACAGCAGGTACATTTAATTTTTATGTAAGCCAAACACTAAGCAATTGCGAAGGACCAAGGGCAATGATAACAGTTACTGTAAATCCATCTCCGGCAGCGCCAACAGCAAACCCTGCAATAAATAATTATTGCACAGGTCAAACAGCCAACGCATTGAGTGCTACGGGTTCAAATATACTTTGGTACACTACCCCAACTGGTGGTACTGGTTTATCATCAGCACCTATTCCATCGACTACATCAGCGGGCACAACATTATATTATGCAACACAAACAATATCAGGTTGTGAAAGCGCAACAAGAACTGTAATTAATGTAAACGTAACGGCAGTTCCAGCTGCACCTAGTGTTACGAGCCCGGTGGTATTATGCCAGGGTTCGCCATCGGTACAGCTTTCAGCAACTGGAAATAATTTGCTTTGGTATACAGTCGCTTCTAATGGTACAGGTTCAACAATAGCGCCAACGATTTCTGCTGCTACATTGGGCAGCACAAATTATTATGTTGGCCAAACAAATGTTGGTTCTTCAAACTGTGAGGGACCTAGAGCTCAGATAACCGTAAATATTGTAACTACGCCTGCTGCACCTACTGTAACATCTCCTTTAAATTACTGTCAGAATCAAACAGCACTTCCATTAACAGCGAGTGGTTCAAATTTACTTTGGTATGCTGCTTTAAATGGTGGCACAGGAAGTTCAATGGCGCCAACACCATCAACTTCAACCATTGGTTCCATAACATATTATGTTAGTCAATCTGCAGGAACCTGCGAAAGTCCACGTTCATCAATAACCGTAAATGTAGCAACAACACCGGCTGCACCAACAGTAACGCCGCAAGTAAATTATTGCGAAGGTGCTCCATCAACTCCATTAACTGCAACAGGTACAAATATTAAATGGTATACATCAGCAACTGGCGGAACAGTTTCAACAACTGCACCAACACCATCAACTACTACAGCCGGCACAACATCTTCTTTTGTTAGTCAGTCAATTGGCACTTGCGAAAGCCCAAGAGCAGAGATTATGGTTGTCGTAACTGCCATACCTGCAGCACCAATGGTAGGCCCAACAGTAAATTATTGCCAGGGCGAAACGCCAATGAACTTTATTGTATCGGGTACCAATTTATTATGGTACGCAACTGCAGCAAATGGTGTTGGTAACCCAACAGCACCAATTATTTCAACTGCAACTGTTGGTACAAACATTTATTATGTTAGCCAATCATCTGCCAATTGCGAAGGACCAAGATCTTCAATTACTGTAAATGTAAACGTAACACCAGCTTCACCAACAGTACCGCCAACCCAAACTTATTGTCAAAACGCACCAACCAATCCTTTAGTTGTTAGTGGCAATAATTTAAAATGGTACACGCAGGCAACTGGTGGCACAGCAAGTACAACTACATCTGCTGTATCATCCGCCACTGCGGGAACAACGATTTATTATGTATCTCAAACAACAGGAAATTGCGAAAGTCCACGAGCTTCTATCACCATAAATATTACAGCAACTCCTGCAGCACCAACTGTCTCGGGTATAATTAATTTTTGTCCTAACCAAACGGTAGGGCCATTAGCAGATTCTGTAACAGGCACAAATTTATTGTGGTACGCAAATGCAACAGGAGGAACGGGTTCAACAACTTCTCCAACAGTGCCAACAAATGTTTTTCCCGCAACTTATATTTATTATGTAAGTCAATCAACTTCGGCTGCAAGCGGAAGTTGCGAAGGTCCAAGAGCTCAAGTAACTGTGAAAGTAAATAATTTTTTAAATGTAAATATTGGAAATGATACAACTATTTGCGAAGGCATTGCAGTAAAATTATTTCCAACAGTTATTCCAATTGGTGCTACATACCAATGGCGTTCTTTAAATGAACCTAACAGTACCATTGACAGCACAATTATTTTAAATGCTTCCGTAAAGCCGCTAAATAGCAGTGAATATGTGCTGCGTGCAAGCCTTGGAGGTTGCATTAGAGAGGATAGTATAAAAGTTTTTGTGATTACAAAACCGGTTGTAAATGCAGGGCAACAGGTTGCTATTTGTTTAAATGATTCAACCTTGCTTTCAGCCACTATTTCCCGTGTAACAGCTCCCGGGTTTGTTACAAAATATTTGTGGACTCCTGCTGCAGGAATTAGAAATGATTCTCTTTTGCAAACATTTGCATATCCAACAAAAACAACTTTATATACTTTAACAGCGACAACAACTGTTGCAGATTATAGCTGTGATTTTGTTTCTACCGGAACGGTGAATGTAATTGTTCAACCCATTGTTTTTGCAAATGCGGGCAGAGATACAATTGCTGTAAAAGGTTCTCAATTCCAGCTACAGGGATCGGGGGGTTCATCTTACCAATGGTCTTCGCCAACAGCAACTATTCCCAATCCATTTACAAAAAATCCATTTGTAGTTTTAAATAATGATGCCGTGTTTTATTTAAAAGCAACTGACGCAATTGGCTGTTTTGGCACTGATACTGTTTTTGTAAAAGTATTGAACGGCCCGGCCTATTATGTGCCAAATGCATTTACGCCAAATGGCGATGGACAGAATGATATCTTTAGAGCAATACCTGTGGGCTTTGCAAACACAACCTACTTCAGGGTATTTAACCGCCTTGGTATTTTAATGTTTGAAACAAATCAATATCTTAAAGGCTGGGATGGTACATACAATGGAAAACCTCAACCCGCCGGCGTTTACGTATGGACGGTTGCGGGCACTGACAAAGATTTTAAAAAAGTTGCATTAAAAGGAACTGTGAATTTGTTGAGATAACAGTGCGAATAAAATTTAGTAAATAATTTTTATCAGGGTTTGTATTTTGCCTCTACACAAATCTTTTCATCATCTATTTTCATAAGGCTGTCAGGTTTTATATCTGGATATTTTTCGGCGAATTTTTTTACTATTTGCCAGCCGGCAAACGAGCCAATATTACCGGGCGCTTTTTCGCCAAGCTCCTGCGTTTTTGGTCCGTC
>JAYTCO010000352.1:0-21681 GCA_043736415.1 Ferruginibacter sp.
ACTTCCACAACAGCTTGGTGCATTTCGGCTTTCACTTTATCCATTATAATCTTCTGCCCTTCATGTACAATTTTCTGCTCGTGGCTTTTAAGTTCATGCGTTAATGGATCAAGTACCATATATTCTTCTTCCACACCAAGAGTAAATTGTTTATAAGATATAGCCATATGTTTAGGTAATTTTATTTGTAAAAAACAGCAAATCTTTATTTGTACAAAGGCTGTTTGTTTGCGCTTCGCTTGATGTATTCTCCCCATGTAAGGTTGTCTGCACCTTCAACATGAGCCTGTGCTTTTTCAATGGCAAAAGTTGCTGCAGCTTCAACTACCCAATCAAAATTTTCCTGACCTACACTCGTAAGTTCAGCATCAGGCGCAGGGTTACAAAAATCAATAGCATAAGGAACACCGTTTCTAATAGCAAGCTCAACTGTATTAAAATCGTAACCAAGGTATTTGCAAATGCGAAGGACAATATCTTCCATCAATCTGTAACGAGCAGCATCCGGTTTAAAATCTGCTTTGTAACGAAGGTGGTGAGGGTTGCGAGGTTCGTAAGGCATAATTTTTACGTACTTTCCACCTATGCAATAACAACGGTAATATTCGTCAAAAATAATTTCTTCCTGCAGCATCATAACGAGTTGTTCAGTTTCTGCGTGCTTTGCAAAAAAATCATCTTTATCAGTAAGTTTATAAACACTTTTCCAGCCGCCGCCTGCATGCGGTTTCATGTATGCGGGGAAACCAATGTAGCTAAACATGCTTTCCCAATCCATAGGATAGGCAAGATTTGCAAAGGAATCACCGGTTGTATCTGAAGGTAATTCATGCGATGGAAGTATCACTGTTTTTGGAACAGGCACGTTAATTTTAGTTGACAAACAATTGTTGAAAAATTTTTCATCAGCACTCCACCAAAATGGATTGTTTATAACTGCAGTACCACACAATGCAGCATTTTTAAGGTATGCACGGTAAAAAGGTACATCTTGTGAAATCCTGTCAATTATTACAGCGTAACCGCTGCTTTCTCCCTGCATAACTTTATCAATACGCACAGGTTCTGCAATTATGCCATCAATATTTTTACTGTTGACTCTTTCTATAAATGCTTCCGGAAAACTCCTTTCCTTACCGTGTAAAATGCCAATTTTTTTCATATTTATAGTTTGTAGTAAAATTAAAATGCAGTGTAATTATATTTATCAAATATATTTTTTAAGGGGCATAAAAACAAATTATGTTTTAATGAGCAGACTAATGTTATGTTTAATATCCTTTCGTTATTTTTGACTTTTATGCCTCCTCTAAATATTACAGACATTATTACCGATAATTATATTGTTGATTCCATTTTTTTAAGCAGAAAAGTTATTGTTGATTGTTATTATTCAGCAGATTATTTTAATCATCCTCTTATAAGTTTATTGCTTGTAAATGATGGGCAGGATTTAAGGACAATGCGGTTTGAAAATATTTTAGAAACTGTGTATGTTAGCGGCAATATTGAACCTGTATTTTGTGTTGGTATTCATTGTTCTACTGATAGAAAAAATGAATACGGTACTGCAAAAATATTAGATTACAAGGGTAGGGGAGCCAAGGCGGAGTTGTATACGCAATTTATAATGGATGAACTTATTCCATTTATAAGAAATAAATACAACATCATTTCCTTTAAAGAAAAATCTTTTGCAGGGTTTTCTCTGGGTGGTTTGTGTGCTTTGGATATTGTTTGGAACCAGCCATATGAATTTTTTAAAGTAGGCGTGTTTAGCGGCTCGTTTTGGTGGCGGGACAAAGACCAGAATGACGAGGATTTTAATGAAGATACTGACATGATTATGCAGCGGCAGGTTAGAGAAGGCAGCTATTATCCCTGGTTAAAATTCTTTTTTGAAGTGGGCACGCAGGATGAGACGGCGGATAGAAACAACAACGGTATAATAGATTCTATTGACGATGCACTTGACTTAATTAAAGAATTAAAGAACAAAGGCTATACTGCTGAAAGTATTAAATATTTAGAAATGAAAGATGGCAGGCATGATGTGCCAACATGGGCAGAGGCATTTCCTGCTTTTTTGGAGTGGGGTTGGAAGAAAAATTATTGAAAAAATAGTTACAAAAAAACCGCATCCAATTGAATGCGGTTTTCTATTTTACAACATTTTATTTTATTTTAAAAGCATAAATCCAGTTTACATTTCCTAAATCTCCTGCTGAAACGCCGGCATTGAGATTTATTGAAAATACCTGACCCGGTAAAAATTTTCCACCGTATGGAGCTGGTATAGTAAACTTAAGTTGAATTAAATAAGTATTGTAATTTATCCCATTAATACTTTCGCTGAAAGCTACAGCAACATTAAATGGAGCTGAACTTGTTGGTGCAATAGCAGCCAATGTAAATGTAGTATCAGCAGCAGTTAAAGATCCCAACGCCCCCGGTTGGTAACTTCTATACCTGTCTTCTGCATTCTGCAAAACATTTATAACTGATGGTGGATTTGCAGGTGTAATAAAAGCAGCCGGTGCTTTAAAAAAACCGACATTTATTTTTCGTTTACTTATTGCAAAATCATCTCCTTTAAAATAGCCTACAACAGTTACAACATCCCCAGCCGTATATGCAGGAGGTTTATTTAATGTTGATGTAGTATCGTATGTAAGTAGTTTTCTAAATTTATTATAGGAGGCCGGTAATAATCCTGCAGGCAGGTTTGGTAAAGATGTTCCATCTACAATAAAGCCAGCTAAAATTCTGTTGTTTAATGCAAATGTTGCAGAGGTAGTGGCCTCAGTATTTGCAGCACCGTTAATATTATTTTCATATTTTTTACAGGAAAATAACATGATCGTAATTATAAGGCAATATATAAAATTGAATGAATAAGATTTCATTTTAAGTGTTTTTGTATTAATTAAATAAATAACGGATTCCAATTTGCATTTGCCATCTCGAAGCCACACTTAAATTATCTCTGTAACTCTGTGTAACCGGCGTTTGTGTAGCTGCATCTAAGTAAGGAAAAGAAAATGTTGGTTTACCATCGGGAGCAATTCCAACAAAATTTAAAGGATTGGTCCTAACAAATGATTTAGCAACACCCCACTGTTTATTAATTAAATTTCCTGCGTTAAAAATGTCAACAGTTAACCTTAAAGTGTTTCTTGTTTTATTTTTGGTTTCATAAAAGAAATCCTGCGTAAAATTTACATTTACCTGTTTAAAGTAGGGAGCTAATGCACCATTTCTCTCAACAATTTTTCCTCTCTGTTTGTTTAAATATACATCCTGGCTAATGAAGTTATTTAACTGAGCCCAAATTTGATCCGGAGTTCTAGGATCAGCAGCATTTGTTCTAACTAAAACTATTTCAGATTGATTCCTTGGTACATACATCAAATCATTTACAGTTTGGTTATCACCATTTAAATCACCATTGTAAGTATAAGTACCCGTGCCATTATTGGCAGCTTCGAAAGTAAAACCAAAGGAGCTTGCAAAATATTTAGCATATTCTCTTCTGTAAGATCCGTATGCAATTACTCTGTGCGGCTGGTAAAAATTAGCATAACCCAAATCATCTGTATTTGGGTCACCTTTTACCGCCCGGTCTCTCCAGTTGCTTTGTGCAATTGAACCACCATCATTAATAGTTTTTGCCTTACTGTATGTGTATGCAACACTACCGGTAAAATATTTTGATGTTTTTTGTAATTGTGTTGTGAAGAAATAACCGTATCCTTTATTTGAATTTTTCATTAAAATGGCATCACTGATATTAGGATTGCTCAGTGTTGTACCATTGTAAATTTGTGGAGTGGTATATCTTAAACGATTGTCAGCACCTGCTAAATTTGTACCTGTTGCAGGAAGATTTATATTTTGAAAATAAACGGAATTTACATCCTTTGTGTAATTACCTTCTACTGTAATGGTAAAGTTTTGAGGCAGTTTATGATCTATACCTATACTTGCTTTAAAGTTTTGCGGATACCTGAAATTTTTATCTGTTACTGCTATATTATAAGAGGTAGCCAGCGCACCGCCGGCGGGGCGAAATGCATCAACATTTGGTGAGAAAGGGAGGTTAGCCGCAGTACCATTGCCAAGAGAAACCGAACCTAACTGCACGCCGTTATTACCTGCCTGGTTACTTATCCATACAAAAGGTGGAGGGCCGGCAAATAATCCGAAGCCACCACGTATCTGTGTTTTTTTATCATTCTTCACGTCCCAGTTAAACCCTAACCTTGGGCTAAAAATCACCTGTGTTGATGGCGCCTGACCTACGTCAATTTTCTGACCGTTTCTAAAAGTTAAACTCTTTAAACTATCATTTGTAGAAAATTTATTTTCAAATGTTGGCACATCAACTCTTACACCGTAGGTTAAAGTAAAATTATTTTTTATCCGCCATTTGTCCTGTATAAATCCGCCGATTTCAGCAGCAGAAATTTTTGCAAATGGAAATGATCCGTCTTTTGTAGTTGAAAAACCAAGTCTTCTTATTGTAGCCGTTTGCGAACCTGGCTGGCTTGCAGAAATATAAGGATTGTTTGCAGCGGCATAAAAATCTGATAGATTGTTAAACCTAAAATACCCCTGGTAATTAGGTGCGAAACCATTTTCAAACTGTTTTATATAATTCTGTGTGCCTATGTTTATTTCGTGAGATCCTTTGTAGAAAGTAAAAACGTCAGAAATCTGAAAAATATTCGTACTCAACTTATTGTTGTAAGTAAAAGGCTCATAACCAAAAGATGTATAGGTTTGGTTATTTCCGTTCAAAATATCTACAAGTGGAAACGGATTTCCTTTGGCAAGCGACTCTCTAAAATCTCTTAATTGAGTGTAACCAACCTGTAACTTATTACTGGCCTTATTGCCAAAACGGGTGTTTAATTCTGCAATAAAAATATTAAAATTATTATTAATTCTATATCCACTACCGCTAAAAGGTAAACCTGTAACACTTGGCTGTCGGCTACCCTGGGCACCACTGTTACTGGCAGCTACATCTCTAAATGAATTTAAATAATTATATTTTATTGTAAAAGTATTTTGTTGGTTAATGTTCCAATCAAGTCTTACGGTAGCTTTTTTACTTTCAGTTGCATAGTTGTAATTGTCATAAGAACCTGGATCGTAATTATATTTTGACATTAAAAAAGATTTCAATACATCTAAAGTATCGGCTCTCGCCTGAGAAATACTTACCCCATCAGATGCTTCTCCGGTTTTTGCAGCCCTCCAGGTTGCTGACCCCGGTAATTGAATTTTTTCTTGTTCATAGCTACCAAAAAAGAATATTTTGTTTTTAATAATCGGTCCACCAACTGATGCTCCAAACTGGTTGTAATCTATTGGGGTTTTTACAGCAGTTGCGGCATTAACTTTATAGCCTTGAGTATTTTCAGATCTAAAAAAATTGTACACAGATCCTTTAAATTTATTTGTTCCGCTTCTTGTCACGCTGTTTATGCCTGCGCCACTAAAACTGCCCTGTCTAACATCATAAGGAGAAACATTAACCTGTATTTGCTCAATAGCATCTATACTGATCGCCTGCGAATTTGCCTGCCCACCAAGGGTGCCTGAAAGCCCAAACGCATTATTAAAATTTGCTCCATCAACAGTAAGGTTATTATAAGAACCACTTACACCACCAAAGCTTAAACCATTGGATGATGGCGTTAGTTTTGTAAAATCGGACAGACTTCTGCTTATAGTCGGTAATCTTTCAATTTGTGTTCTTGTAATTACTTCCTGGCTTCCTGTCCGGCTGTTGTTAATTATTTTATCCTGCCTCAAGCCACTTACCACAACTGTAGCCAAATCTTTTGTATCATTTTCTATTGAAAAATCAGCGTTGTATACCTGGCCAAGAGATAAAAATATATTTTCTTTTATTATATCTTTTGAACCTACATTGGTAATTGTCACAACGTAAGGACCGCCAATTTTTACGTTTGGCAGGTTGTATCTACCATCAACTCTTGTTGCTACTGTATATTTTGTACCTGTAGGCTGGTGTATTGCAGTAATTGTGGCACCGGAAACTGCGGCATTGCCATTTTTTACAATTCCCTGAATTTCCGATGTTGTTTCCTGTGCAAATGCAAAAGAAATGCAGCATGAAAAAAACAAGGAAAAAAGTATTTTTCTTTTCATAATTTTTATTTTGGTTTTGAGTGCAAAGTTGCCTAAAAATGGAATACCTCTACTTTAAGAAAATGTTACCCTTTAAAACTTTTAAGTATTAAAAAACCTCCGAAAATTCGGAGGTTTTTTAAAGGGAATATTTTAAAATGAATATCTAAAAGTTAACTGTGCATTCCAACGGCTACTTGTGTTTGCGCTGGTTTGAACATCATTGGTTAGATATGGTTTGTTATTATTTGGTTTAAAAAACTGAAAAGTTGGTATTGTTGAACCGGATTGATATCCTCTAAAATTTACAACGTTTGTTTGATCATTTGGTAAAAAGAAAATTTTACCGGCATTTTTATTTATTAAATTAGTCAGGTTAAAAATATCAAGGGTTACAGCAACTTTGTGTGTTTGTTGCCCAACTTTTACCATAAATTCCTGGCTTACGTTTGCGTCTAAAATATTTGTAAAGGGTAATCTTGCACCATTTCTTTCTGCAAATTGACCTCTTCGGCTACGGAGGTATTTATCACTGTTAACAAACTCTTCAAATTGATCTTTTTGATCAGTAATATTCTGTGCATTAGCAGCAGGTGTTGCAGTACCCGTAAGTTTTGAAGTAAACACCATCTGATCCATTTCTGCTCTGCTTGCCGGTACATACATGAGATCGTTACCACTAACGCCATCATTTACCATAGCACCGGAATAAACATAACTGTATGGATTGCCTGACTGGCCATTATAACTTAATGTTACAGTAGTTGCAGCATGTTTGTTAGCATAAGTAAACTTTTTTGAAGCCAATGCATAAACGCGGTGACCCAAGTCAAAATCTGATGTAGAAAGTACATTGTAATTACGACCTCTCACTGTTTCCTGAAATTGCCAGTTGCTTACATTTACTGAACTTGTTGCTTCATTGTAGACTGAAGAGTTGCCATAGGTATATGCTGCATTAAACTGGAAACCATTTTTAGTTTCTTTGGCAATTTGTAAAGTCAAATTATATGCGTAGCCCTTTGGTCCTTCCGTATTTTTTATTAAAATAATATTTGAGTAAGGATTTCTGGCAAGTGCAGTTGTGCCACTTGGTCTGTATATAAATCGAGGAACAGCACCTGTAGAATAAATATCTCTCGTATCGGGTCCTGAAGACTTTAAATTAATGGCAGATTGCGGTGCATAATTTACATTTTGCCAATCTACTTCATATATATTTTTTGTAAATAATAATTCTGTTGTTACAGTCCATCCATCTCCAAAACGTTTGTCAGCCGCTATTGATGTTTTTAATACTGCAGGCAATTTGAAATTTCTTGAAATTAAATTTACATCTCCCTGAGATGCGATTAAATTAGAGGGTAAGCCAAAATCTGATTGTGAATACTGGTTGTTTACATCTCTTCTAAATTGAATTGGAGTACCTATTGGCTGTTGTAAACCAAATTGCGTACCTGCTGCATTTAATTGTGGAGTAGTTCTGGCTGTATCAAGAACACCTATTATGTTGCCTGTATTTGAATATATTCCGCCGGGCCAAACTAATGGAGTACGACCTCCGAAAACACCAACACCACCACGGATTGTGATATTTTGATCATCAATATTATATTTAAATCCTAACCGCGGAGAAAATAAAAATGAAGGTTTAAATTTTTGGCCTGGTGTAGCACCCATTAAATCATATGACTTACTGATAACGGGTAATGCTGAATCTCTTAAAAAAGCATCAACGGGAACCGCAGTAATAAAAGATGTTTTATCTGCACGTAATCCCACGGTTAATGTAAAATTATCAGCTACTTTAATGTCATCATTAATAAAGAAACCTGCACGAACTGATTTAAAATTGGCTGCTGCATTTGTATTTGCATCACCTCCTTTATTACCTTGATCTACCAAAGAATAACTTCTTTGTATTCTCGATGGTCCTCTGTCTTCCATAAATGCCTGTAGCGGGCCAATAATTGTAGATCCTGTTCCTAAAGATGAGTAACTCCAGTTAGAAAAATTCCTGTTAATAAAGAGGTTGTAAGATTTGTTGAAATCTAAATCTGCGCCAAATGTCAGCGCATGTTTACCGGCATATAGTTTAAATGCGTCGTAAAAATTTACAATTCTTTGCTTTAGTACATTAGCAGCTGATGCAGCTTCGGAGCCAACGGTATATGAGGGCCCCCCATTAAACGCTGCTAAAGTTATTGTAGGAAAAGGATCACCTACAAAGCCTCTGTCGTCATTTACATCAGTAAATGAAACACGAAATTTATTATTTTTTGTATTGCTAAATTTTGAATTTAATTCTAAGTTTCCTGAGTTGGTTATTGAAGGAAAAAACTGTGCTCCATTTGTAAATGCAATTGAACCGGTGGCCCCGTTGTAAGAACTTCTGTTTGCATTTATACGTTCTGCTTTTGTATATCTGTAACTAACCGTAAGTTTATTGGCAGGATTTAAATTGAAATCGAAACGGGTATTAATATTTGTACGGTCTATATTATCCTCATTGTTTCTAAAATCTCCCGGATCATAACCGTATTTTGTTTTAAGATGTGTTACCAATTTATTGATAGAATCAATTACGCTACTCTCAGGTCCTGTGTAAGGTTGAGGACGATTATCTTTTTGTTTTTCAGCATTTATAAAAAAGAATGCTTTGTTTTTTATAATTGGACCTCCGATAGTAAAGCCTGAAGTTTGATTTTTGAATTTAGGATATTTTATTCTTAAATTATCTTCAACATTTGGTGTAAGCCCGGCAAGATTTTGATTTCTAAAAACATAATAAGCTGAACCATGAAATACATTACTACCGGCCTTAGTTACTGCATTAATTGAACCACCTGTAAAATTACCTACAGATGCATCAAAAGGAGCAATTTGTACTACCAATTGATCTATAGCATCTATACTGATTGGAGGTGTTCCTGCCTGTCCACCATTTGTTCCTGAAGCACTTAATCCAAATACATCATTGTTTACCGCACCATCTATCAAAAATCCGTTGTATCTATTGTTTTGACCACCAATAGAAATACTGGCTCCATTAACTTTGGCTTGGGGTGTAAATCTTAAATAATCACCTAAATTTCTTCCAATAGTTGGAAGGATATCCAGCTTAGCTCTTCCAATACTTGTTTCGGTACCTGTTTTTGCTGTGGCAACTCTTCTGCCCGTAACTACAACAGCTGACAAGTCAGTGGTTTTACTACCCAAATTAAAATCTGTTTTAAGCGTTTCACCTAGAATTAAAAAAACGTCTTCTCTTGTTTCGGTTTGAAAACCCGAAAAAGTAGCCGTTATTCTGTATGGACCTCCTGGGTTCATATTATTAATATCAAAACGTCCACCTGAACGTGCTAAGGCACTATAAACTGTTCCTGTTGGAATATGAACAGCGGTAATAGAAGCACCGGGCAATTCAGCAGAGCTACCAGATTTTACGCTACCTGATATACTACTCGTTGTAACCTGAGCATTCATGATGAAGGGCAATGATAAAAGCGCAATAAAAAAAGGCAAAATTTTTCTCAAATGCATATTTGTTAAGTTTAGGCGCCAAAGAAACAACTCTTTTTCCTAACATGGACCTTGTTTTATTAACAATTTTTTAAATTAAACATGCTTAAAATTTGTGTATTTACGTTCGTAATTTTTCGAAACACGAAATCATTGTTGTAAAAATTTTGTTTGTTAGGTAACTTTGTAATAAATTATATTGGATGCTAAATACCATAGAAGAGGCAATTATAGATATACAGGCAGGTAAATTGATTATAGTCGTTGATGATGAAGACAGAGAAAATGAAGGAGATTTTGTAACTGCTGCAAGAAATGTAACACCCGAAGTAATTAATTTTATGAGCACACATGGTCGTGGTCTTATTTGTGCAGCAATTACTGAAAAAAGATGTGAAGAACTGCAACTTCAACCAATGGTGATGGACAATACATCCTTACACGAAACCGCCTTTACTGTAAGTATAGATTTAATAGGTGATGGCTGCACAACAGGTATTTCAGCACATGACAGATCAAAAACAATTTTATCATTAATAAATCCTGCAACAAAACCTGAGGACCTCGGCAGGCCCGGACACATATTTCCCTTAAAAGCAAAAAACAGTGGTGTTTTAAGAAGAGCAGGACATACAGAAGCAACCATAGATATTTCAATGCTTGCAGGTTTTGAACCGGCAGGTGCTCTTGTTGAAATAATGAATGATGACGGCAGCATGGCAAGATTACCTCAGCTAAGAATAATTGCTGAAAAATTTAATTTAAAAATAATTTCTATAAAAGACCTTATTGCATACAGGTTAAAACATGAAACGCTTATTAGAGAAGAAGTTCGGGTAAATATGCCAACTAAATACGGTGACTTTGAATTGATCGCTTTTACACAGGTTAATACGGGAGATGTTCATTTGGCATTAAAAAAAGGAAGCTGGAAAAAAGATGAACCTATTCTTGTGAGAGTACACAGCAGTTGTTTAACGGGCGATATACTTGGATCATTACGATGTGATTGCGGCGAGCAGCTGCACCATGCTTTACAAATTATTGAAAAAGAAGGTAAAGGATTGGTTTTATATATGAACCAGGAAGGTAGAGGCATAGGATTATTAAATAAACTAAAAGCGTACAAATTACAAGAGCAGGGACGGGATACAGTAGAAGCAAATGTTGAACTTGGTTTTGCAGGTGATCAACGGGATTACGGAGTTGGAGCTCAAATTTTAAGAGAATTAAATGTTACAAAAATGAGACTGATGAGCAATAATCCACGCAAGCGTGCAGGTCTTTCAGGATATGGACTGGAGGTTGTTGATACCGTAACTATGGAAATGAAACCCAACCTGCACAACGAAAAATATCTCTTTACAAAAAGAGATAAACTTGGGCATGAAATTTTAGAGGGATTATAAAACTTACTTTTTTATAAATAAACAAATATCTATATTGTTATGAATTAAAACTAACAAAATGGATATAATTACACCTCCACAACAACCAAAAAACTGGTTGGCTGAATCAATTTTGGTAACCCTTTTATGTTGTTTGCCTTTTGGTATTGTAGGTATTGTAAATGCTGCGCAAGTGTCTTCCAGATTTACATCCGGTGATTATGATGGTTCTCTTAGAGCATCACAAGAAGCTGCCCGATGGACAAAAATTAGCTTTTGGGTGGGAATAGGCGTTATTGCGCTTTATATTTTATTTTTTGTTGTTTTAGGTGTTGGCGGTTTTATGGCAGCAACTTCCCGCAGAAATTATTGATGACAAAAAAGTATATTCTCAATATTATAATAATGCTTCTCTTTATAGGAGCAACATTTATTTATTTTGTATTTGACCCGGCTACAAATAAATATTTTCCCGGCTGCCCTTTTTATAAACTTACCGGTTTGTTTTGCCCGGGTTGCGGTGCACAAAGATCTATACACAGTGTGCTTACAGGTAATATAATTGCAGCAGTACATGCTAATATTCTATTGGTTTTTTGCCTGCCTTTTTTAGTGGTTTATTATGCCATTCAAACAATTAATTTTATCAGACCTCGAACTAATATTAAAATCAATATTGTAAATCAGGTATGGTTTATTTACTTGTGTGCATTGGTTGTAGTATATTATTGGATAGCTAGAAATGTTCCAGTTTTAGAAGCCGGGTTTCTTGCGCCCCATTGAAAGCTAAATCTTTTTCTTTGGCGCAAATTTTAAAGAGTCCAAATCCTGTATTCTTTTTTTACTTCTAAAAATATCTCCAAGTCTGTCAACTTCTTTTCTATATGTAAGCTGTACACCTGAACGGTTTCTTTGGCCTGTTGTAAAATCAATTGTAGTTCGGTTAAATCCAACAACCCTTAATGATCCGTCTTTATTAATCAACCATTCAAGAGAAATATCAGGCGTAATTACCCCTTTGCTGTAAAGCTGCGTTATTGGATTATTGTAATCTATATTTCCGCCAACCAATAGCTGCAAATTCTTACTTATTTTAAATTTTATACTGGATCTGATATTTGCCTGTAATTGATTTGCCTGTTGAAGATTTAGATATGGATTTACATCTACCAAAACAGAAACAATACCGTTTGTTGCTTTTTCCAGCGCACTGCTTAATATGCTTGTAAGCCATGCACTCACTGCACCTCCAATAGTACTTGTGGCAATTGCAAGTGTGCTGCTGCCGGTTATTAAAGCCTGGCTGTTGCTGATAAACTGGTTAAATAAAAGTAAACTGGCAACCTGTTTGTTCATTTCATTTTCATCATTTTTAAAATCAGCTAACCTTCTTACCACATAAAAATCTCGGTTAAATTCACTTCGTTCGGGTAACTGAAACTCAAAACTTATTACCGGTTTTTTTAACGTACCTGTTATTTTTGAAAGGATGGTGATATCTTCCTGCTGTCTTAAATTTATTGAAGATGTAATACTGCTGATATCTACATTTTTTGCAAGATATTCCGCCTCCATATTGATATTGGCAAGCAAAGGATCACCGTTCCAGGTAATACTTCCACGGCTAAGTGTAAACGGTTTTTTTAAAAAAGTTTGAAAATTAAAAGTGTATTCCCCTTTTGTAATATCATATCTTCCACGAATTGATAATGGTTCTTTTGTACCAACGGTAATATTTAATTCGCCATTGCCTTCCCCTTTAATTATATCTCCGGTTTCTTCATCCAGTATCACATCAATTTTGCACGATGGGTTGGTAATTAAATTCATATTCACCAGCAAATTTGAAAGTCCTTTTGTTGATGCATCATTATCCATTAAAGAACCAAACTGAACAAAATCTATATAATCAATAACATTACTTTCTTTGTTATTTCCGGTTGGTAAATAAATATGACTGCTATCTGTAACACTTGGTTCACCGTCAATATTCATTCTCATGTTTGCAATATCTCCGTTCAATGACATATTTCCTCTTCCTATTACTTTTCCATAAAACTGCGCATTGTCTTTTCGTGTAGTATTCAGCAATAATATTTTGGGTGATGAAAAACGCATTTCTTCAAATGAAAATTCCTTAAAAAAAGTATGATACATTTTTCCGCTTACGATTCCTGCGTTACCAAGTGTATCTTTTATTTGAAGTGTTCCAATATCAATTAAATTTTTACCAAAATGTATTGGCTGTTTATCAAAATTATACCGAACCTGTGTATATGCTACTTTAAAACTTCCGTTATTTATTATTGCATCTCCAATTAATGTAAGATCATTTCCGCTTTTTGCAACACTTAAATTACCGTTTGCAATTCCTTTAATATCACTGAATATTGAACTTAAATAAGGTTTTAGTATATCAATATTTAAAGTTTTAACCTGCGCATTTATTGCAAGCGAATTGCCTGTACTGTCTTTATAATTTAAAGATCCGGTTATAGCAAAATCAAAGTCTTTTTCTGCAGCATCTGTTTTAAAATTAATAAGCCCTGTTGTTGTATTTGCATCAGCAGTTAAATTTACTTTGCCTAAATATCTGCCGTCCAATTCAAAACTGTCTGCCCTGCCTTTAAAGTCAATATTTGTTTTTCCGAAAATGTCTGTGGCAGTAACAGTGCCTGTTATCAAGCCTTTTAAGGAAGGACTTGCAGGTAATATAAAAGCAAAATCTTTTAAGGAAATGTTTTTAAGTTCGGCAACCAAATGCGTATTGTCATTTTCTTCAGAAAGTTCTGTGCGTAAAATAATTTGCTGATCTTTTTGATAAAACTTTACTTCACTCGCATCTAAAAATCTTTTACGAAGTGTAAGCTCACCATCTTTTTCTAACTGCCATTTCTTATTGTTGATAATAAATGATGATGGATAAAAATGAATTTTTACACCATCATTTAAAGTCTGAATACTTGCATTTAATTCCGCATCGCCAAATATTCTACTTGCACTCGTATTTAGTTTAATAAAAGAAAGATCGTTGCTGGTGGAAATATTTAATTTGGAATTTGGAAGATGCAAACTGTCATTAATAATAATGTCTTCTACTGCAATATCATTTATAAGTGTATCCCTGGTTCCTCTTCCATTTAAAACAAAATTATTAAAACCTTTTTTATCGTAATAAAACTGCGGGATTATCGCTTTTAAATGAAGGTTATAATTTTGTAAATTAAAATCACCACTAATATTTGAGTTATTAAAACCTCCAAGTTTTGGATCAATAAGTTTTACATACTGATCAACATTGTTTGTTTTTATTTTAAAGGTAAAATCCTGAATGCTGTTTACTGTAAACGGAGGAGATTTAATGTATGTTGGATAATAACGAGCCAGCAAAACCTTTACAGCATCAGGCAATTCTTTAATTTTAAAATTGCCGGTAATGTTGGCTTCAATTTCGTTGGAACTTAAAGAAAGAGATTTTTTACCGTCAATTATTTCCGAATTAATTGTGAGGGAATCAAATGAAAGCCGTTTATTTTGTTGTTGTAATTGAGCATTAGAAACTCTTGCTGTTCCTAAAAAATTATCAATGCTGTTGCCTGTAAAATTTAAATCAAGATCTCCCGAAAAATTAAATGCTTTTGAAGTAAAGCCAAGATTTTTTAAATCTGCTTTTTCAACACTTGCCTGTAATTTAAAGCCGGGGTTTTTTTCTAAAAGATTAAGTGCGCCGTCAAAACTTGATATTTTTAAGTTGGGATCATCTAAGGAGAAATGACCAATAAAAAGTTTCTTTTCAAAATCGCCGTTTAAAACCAGATTATGGTAATTGTAGTTATTAAATTCTACTGAATTTACTTCACCGTTTACTTTTGCATTTAAATCGTTTAAACTAAAACCACTCCCTACAATTTTTGCATTTAATGCTATTCGGCCAAGTTGCGGGTTTTGTATAAATGGCCCTAAATTAAAACCGGTTGAAGAAATACTGCCTGAGTAAGCTGGTGTTTTATTAGCAGGTGTTTTCATATTTACATCTGCTGTAAGATTGCCAAGCGCAGTATTAAATGTTCCGTAAGCCACAAAATCTCTTATAAAACCAACAAAATTACCCGCAAAAGAAACGGTGCCAAGTTTTGAAATTGCGGGGTTTTGTATTTTTTTTAATTGCGGTACAATGCCAATCATATCTGAATAGTTTGTACGCAATTGTTTGGCCTGTAAATCTATAAAAGTACTGTTGATGTCGGGTAAGCCCCGCATGGCCAGATTACCTTCCAGCAAAGTATTACCGGTTTTTATTTTTATATTTTTTGAAACGAAATTATCCAGTGGCCCTTTTACATTCCCATCTAAAAAAAACAATCTTTTCCAGTTTTTTAAATCGGGCGAAAAAAAAGCCAGATCATCGCTGTTTAGTGTACCGTCTTTAAAATTTGCTTCTAAAGAAACGTTATGTAAAAAGCTGCTAAAATCTTCCTGAAAACTTTTATACGTCATGGAAAAATAATCTCTTAACCTGCTTTTATTAGAAATAAGATCAAGGTTTTTAAACTCCATTATTTCCGGAGTAAGTTTAAGGTTGCTTTCCAGTTTTTTTATTTGCAGGCCACTACGCTCTTTTGCATTTAAGTTAATGTACATGGTTAGTGTGTCATTTAAAAAATGAACATTTTTCATGCTGCCATTTAACGCTTTAAAATAAATATGTTTACCGTCAAACCTGTCAACATAGGGAGGCTCTTCAGTAAATTTATCGTTTTGAAAAGCTCCGTCTTCCATATCTAGTTTTCCGAGCTTAATATCCCATCCGCCATCGTTCCATTTAAAAGCACCAATTACCGGTATTTTTTCTATTATCTGTTGAAGATTCGCCTGTGTAGGCTTCTTACCTTGGTAATCTCTTTGAGAAAACAAAGGATTTTTAAGTGTTATCTGTTTAATGTAAATCTTTTTATTCTTAACATCAACCAGGTCCATTGTTAAATCGAGCTTGCCTAAATTTGCTATCATATTCTGCCCAATCCAGCCATCAATTTTATTAAATTTTATGTTATTAAAATGAAGTTCTTTTAAATCAATCACCACATCGCCACCGGTTGTTGTTTTTTTATTGGGTGTTGCAAAATAGTCTACTAAAAACTGATAATTCCATACAGAATCTGTTCGTTTCATATTTACCAGAGCATCGTCCAAACCAATATTTTCAAGTGCAATTTTATTTTTAAAAAAGAACCAGTCATTTACATTCGCTTTTAATGTACCGGCATATAATAAAGTATCTTTTTGTAAATCTTCTATCATTACTTCCTGCAATAAAACTTTATTGAAGAAACGCACATCAACTTTTTTTACCGTAACCTTGGTATGCAACTTTTCTGATAGGTTTGCTGCAATTTTTTTTACCAGAAAGGTCTGTACAGATGATAAATGGAGGGCTCCATATAAAATTAATAATAGCAATAAAATTGCCAGTATAATCCTTGATAATATGACTAGAAATTTTCGCAGATAAAAAAATTTATGGGTAAAAATAAAGAAACAACCCGTAAGAGCAATTTCCTTTCAGCAATTTATCTTTTAATTAAGTTGCCATATTTTTTAAAAATATATCCGCAGTAATATATTTACTTATTTCTACAATATAATTATGAAGTAATTCCTACTTTTGAAAAATGGGCACTTACAAAAATAGACCTTTAAAGGTGGCAATTTTAGATATGTATGAAGGTGCAGAGAACCAGGGAATGCGTTGCCTTCGGGAAATATTAAACCAGTTTGCTGATTTGCATGGTTACGAACTTGTAAGAGATGAATTTAATGTGCGTCAACACAATGAACTTCCTGATTTTACTTATGATATATATTTGTGCACCGGAGGTCCGGGTTCACCACTTGACAGTAAGGGAAGCATTTGGGAAAATTCTTTTTTTGACTGGATAAAAGCCGCTGAACATTTTAATGCTGCTGAAAAAAATGTGATCAAAAAACCGGTTTTTTTTATTTGCCATTCTTTTCAACTTGCCTGCAGGTATTTTGATGTTGCTGAAGTAAGCAAAAGAAAAAGCACTGCTTTTGGTGTTTTCCCAATTCATTATTTGGCAGATGCAGGCTCCGATGTAATTTTTAATGGGCTTACAGATCCTTTTTATGCTGTTGACAGCCGGGACTACCAGGTTACAAAACCTAACCACAATACAATAAAAAAGATGGGAGGCAAAATTCTTGCAATAGAAAAAAACCGCCCTCATGTTCCTTTAGAAAGGGCTGTAATGTCAATTCGTTTTAATGATTATATGGTAGGTACACAATTTCACCCTGAGGCAGATGCAGTTGGTATGAGTATGTATTTGCAAAGGCCCGAAAGAAAACAGCTTGTGGTGGAAAATCACGGAGAAGAAAAATGGGAAAGTATGATAGATCAACTTGGCGACCCTAATAAAATTTTACATACCTACACTCATATTTTGCCAAATTTTTTAAATGCTGCCGTCAATCAAACGGAAATGGCACTTTATAAAAAATAACTTTTTAGCAATTCTAAGGGCATAATAAAATTTATTAAATAGCTTTAAGATAAAATAAAAGGCAGCGCTGCTTTTACTTATTCTTACATTGATTAAAGTTATATGCAAAAAATATTAAGAGATAATTTCAATAAAAATTTTACAGAAGAGAAGTACAGCAATTACATGAATAACATAGACGCTGTGAGCCCTGGTGCTTTGGATTTTAGGATTGCAGAAACGCCAATTTTCATTCCCAAAGAATTTACAAAAAAAATGCTGGATGCTTGCGAAGATATAATTGATATAATTGTAGCACCAAATTTTAAAGCATTAACCGAGAGAAGCATACCTGACGATGTTAAGGTGCCAGGTGATGAAGAACATGCGGAATGTATGGTGTTCGATTTTGGAATTTGTGAAAATGCAGCTGGTCAATATGAGCCGCAGTTAATAGAAATGCAGGGTTTTCCAACACTGTATGCTTTTCAGACTTTTCAAAGCGAAATAGCAGCAGCTTATGCCGAGTTACCCGCCAATTATTCTTCTTATTTAAATGGCTACAGCAAAGAATCTTATATACAATTATTAAAAGACATCATCATTGGGGAGGATAATTTAAATGAAGTTATTCTGCTGGAAATATATCCTGATCAACAAAAAACACGAATCGATTTTGATGCTACAAAACAATTAATTGGGATAGAAACGGTTTGCCTCACCAAACTAAAAGCTGATGGCAAAACTTTATATTACGAAAAAGAAAATGGCGAAAAGCAGATTGTGAAACGCATCTACAACAGGCTTATTTTTGATGATCTTCAGCAGCAGAAAAACTTAACGGATTTAATAGATCTTAAAAAAGAGTACGATGTAAAATGGATACCTCATCCAAACTGGTTTTACAGAATAAGCAAGTTTACATTACCGTTTATTGATAATCCTTTTGTGCCGGAAACCTTTTTCTTAAATGAAATTACCATGCATGTAAATCTTGATGAGTATGTTTTAAAACCCCTTTTTTCTTTTGCAGGTATGGGAGTTGTTATTGATGTTACACAACATGATATTGATAATATTACTGACCCTGAGAACTGGATATTGCAAAGAAAAGTAAAGTATGCGCCAATTATTTTAACGCCGGATGAACCTGCAAAAGCAGAAATAAGGCTTTTTTATTTTTGGAAAGATGAATGGGAAAGACCAATTGCAGTGCATAATCTTGCACGTTTAAGCAAGGGTAAAATGATTGGAACAAGGTATAACAAAGACAAAACCTGGGTTGGCGGTACAATAGCTTTTTTTGAAAAGCAATAATACATTTTTTATTAAAATTACATTTCATTATGATACAAGGTCCCGGCAGGTTTGAATATTATTTTATACAGCTTGAAGAATTGTTGGTAAAGGCTTCTGCCACACAAAACCCTGCACTCTTTTTATATCAAAACGATGCACGTACAAAGCTTTTTATGCTGGAAGGGTTATCTAAACTTTATGCAGGATTGCACAATAAAAAGAAATTTTTATATGCAATGGAATATTTTAAAAACCTGGAAGATATGTTTGGCGCTGTAGATTATTATGATGGTTTTGCTAAAGATTTTTTAGAAGATCCAATTATGCCTTCCACAATACGGTTATTTGTAGAAGCAAGACGGGAAGAAAATCTTAAAGCAATTAATGCAGTTCTAATCAAAAAAAAATGGACATCTGCTGATTTATACAGAACAAAAAAAATAAGAAGAAGAATAAAAAAAACTGACTGGCAAATTCCTGAAAAAGAAGTGGAATTAATAAAACAGTTTTACCAAAAGGCGATTAAAAGTGTGAATGAATTTTATAAAGAAACCGGTGCTGAATTTACCGATATTGAATTACAGGTGCACGATTTAAGAAGAAAATTACGCTGGCTTAGCATCTATCCGCAGGCATTGCGAGGCTGTGTGCAGTTTACAGACAATGATATTGAAAAGCCTGAGCTATTAAAATATTTAACGCCTGAAGTTGTAAATTCTCCCTTCAATATTATGCCTGTAGCAGGTAACAACCAGTTTTTTGTTTTGGTTGAAAAAAAATATTTTCTGGCTTTGAGTTTTGTAATAGGTGCTTTAGGAAGAATAAAAGATAAAGGGTTAAGAATAATGGTAACAGCAGAAGCAGTTAAAAATACCCAGTTTGTAAATGAAACAGTTGCAATGGAACGTGCGCTTTTATTAAACAATTCTGAAAATATCGGATTGAGCATCGTTCTTAAAAAAGCAAAAGAAATTTGCCAGCCTTTTTTTGAAGAAGATAATCTTGGTAAATTGTTAGCGAAATAATTAAAGCGTGTAACAACGGTAGTCTTTTTAACTCCAACTTGTTTTTCAATAACTTAACTTTGCGCCTGCAAAAAATATGAAAACAAAAACCTTAAAAAGAGACAGAGTAAATATTATTACACTTGGCTGTAGTAAAAATATGGTGGATAGTGAGGTTCTAAGTGGTCAATTACTGGCAAATGATATCGATACCGTTCATGAAAATGAAAAGCTTGACCATAATATTGTTATCATAAATACCTGCGGTTTTATTGATAAAGCTAAGGAGGAAAGCATTAATACTATTCTGGATAATGTTGCTTTAAAGAAGAAGGGAAAGCTCGATAAAGTATATGTTACAGGTTGCCTTAGCGAACGTTACAAAAATAATTTAGAAGAAGAAATACCTGAAGTTGATGCCTTTTTTGGCACAATGGAACTGCCCCGAATTTTAAAGCAGTTTGAAGCTGACTACAAAGGGGAACTTATTGGCGAAAGGCTTTTGGCCACACCATCTCATTATGCTTATGTAAAAATCAGTGAAGGCTGTAACCGTACCTGCTCATTTTGTGCAATACCGTTAATGCGGGGGCAGCATGTAAGCCGAACCATTGAAAGCATTGTTGATGAAGCAAAGCAACTGGTAAAACGTGGTGTAAAAGAAATAATGCTGATAGCGCAGGAGCTTACTTATTATGGATTGGATATTTATAAAAAAAGAGAATTGCCACGTTTACTAAATGAACTTGCTGTTGTGCCGGGTTTACAGTGGATAAGGTTACATTATGCATATCCTTCTAAATTTCCAATGGAAATTTTAGATGCCATAAATGCGCATGATAATATTTGCAAATACCTTGATATGCCTTTGCAGCATGCTGCAGATAATATGCTTAAGGCTATGAAAAGGAACATTACAAGATTTGAAATGGAAGATCTTATAAATGCTATCAGAGAAAAAGTGCCCGGTATCTGTTTGCGCACAACGCTAATTGCAGGTTTCCCCGGTGAGACTAGAGAAGACGTGGAAGAACTGAAAATATTTTTACAAAAAATGAAGTTTGACAGGGTTGGAATTTTTACTTATAGCCATGAAGAAGATACGAGTGCTCATGGATTGGATGACAATATTTCTGCAGAAGAAAAAGAAGAAAGGGCGCAGGAAATAATGGATGTACAGCAGGATATTTCCTTGGAAAAAAATACAGAAAAAATTGGACAGATTTTTAAAGTATTGGTTGATAAAAAAGAAAGCGGAAGATATATGGGCCGTACGGAATTTGACAGTGTTGAAGTCGATAATGAAGTTATCATTAATACCAAAAAGAAATTAGTGATCGGTGATTTTGTACAGGTAAAAATTACAAAAGCATTTGATTATGATTTGGAAGGAGATTTGATTTAGCTTTTTTGCTTTAAACAAGTTTTTAATAAAATAATAGGAGATTCTATAAAAATGATAAATGAGTTTTTCATCTACTAAAATTTCTTACCGTAATACAAATTCTTTTTCCAGGCTTGTATTGGATTATATAGACAGTGCTGACCAGCTAAAAGATTTTTATACTTATTCAACAGATATAAAAGGTTTAAAAAAAGCGGTAGAAGATAGAAGAAAGTATCCGGTAAACAGATCATTATTAGTTGCACAACTTAAAGAACAATATAGCAATATTCAAATTTCTGATAAGCTTAAAGCAAACGTAGAAGCACTTATTAGCGAAGAAACTTTTACAGTTTGTACCGCTCACCAGCCCAATATTTTCACGGGTCATTTATATTTTATTTACAAAATTCTTCATG
>JAYTCO010000353.1:0-1520 GCA_043736415.1 Ferruginibacter sp.
GGTATGTTGCACCAGCTACGCAATTTTGCTGATGTTGTAATTGCCATCACCTGGAATGAGGAGAATTTGATTAGGGAGTTAAAGGCAGATGGATTTGAAATACACCTGGTGCCCGAATCGAAGAAGGGGGTTATATATGAAACAGCACGTAAACGAATCAATTACTGGTTTACTTTTTTCAGGCTAAAAAACTCACTTCGTTCACAGGAAAAGTATCTCGTGCAATTTAGCAGTACAAAGAAAATTTTTTTAAATAAGGCCCGGGATATAATTAATTATGCCCGTTTTTTTATTCCTGGATACACTCAAAAAATTTTTAAGAAAGAACAAGCAGCCCTGGTTGCAGATACTAATTTTAATGAGATGCTCACTTTGGTGGATGCACTTAATATTGATGCTGTTCTCTCGGTCACTCCATTTCATTCTCAGGAGGACATATTGCTAAGGGCTTGCAAGCATCGGGATAAACAAATGATAGCCTCTATCCTTTCATTTGATAATATTACCAAACGTGGTTGGATGCCTGTGATATATGATACTTATATGGTTTGGAATAAGTACAACTACGAACAAACCCTTCGGATTTACAAAGAGATAAAAGAGCCTTTAAGCGTTCAAGTTGTAGGGGCAGCACAATTCGACTTTTACTACAATTCTAATAACCTTCTTTCTAAACAGGATTGGATGCAACTGTTAGGCATTCCTGGAAATGGTAGAAAAATAATTTTGTATGCCGGTGGGCCGGGCTCCCTATTTCCCAACGAACCTCAATACCTAAAGCATATTTTAGAAGCTATTGATAGCGGAGAAATTCAAGGAGATCCACTTGTTTTATTTCGTTGTCACCCCGTTGACAACCTGAGCAAATGGAAGAATTATATTGGAGAACATGAAAACCTGGTTTACGATATTTCGTGGACAGGTAAGGAAAAATTGCAATACTCAAACATTACCGAAGCCGATATAAAAAAACTCTGTTCTACCCTGGCCTACACCGATGTGCACATCAATCTATGTTCTACTATGACTGTTGATGGCAGTGCATTTAGAAAGCCTCAAATAGGGCCTCATTATGATGAAGTAAAACCCGCAAAACAACACCTGTTACAGGGGATGTACCAGCAGGAGCATTTTATGCCTATAATAAAAAGCAGGGCACTATTGCTTGCGGGTTCCAAACAACAGTTAATCTCCTTTATAAATTCAGCTTTAAACAATCCGGAACTGGTTACCCAACACAGTCAAAAAGTATTGGAAGAAATTATTACTTACACTGATGGCACAAGCACGGGTAGGGTAGTAGATATTATAAAAAAGACTTTAAAACAGCATGAAGATTCTTCACATAGTTCAGAATTATTATCCGTCTAAAGGCGGCACACAAATCTTATTCAAAGAAATTTCTGAAAGATTAGTGAAGAGCTATGGCGACGAAGTAATCATCTGCACCACTAACTCCTACTTTGGCCCCGAAAAAAAATCATTTAAAGCAATAGCATTAGCTGATGAAGTTGTTAACG
>JAYTCO010000354.1:0-1516 GCA_043736415.1 Ferruginibacter sp.
TAGTTTTACAAGTCCTGTGAAATAAAAATTATTATGGACCTGTCGTACTATTTTTTTTACCCCTCCAATTTTTGCAGCCAATACATGAAAAAGAAATCGTTTACTTGGATGAATATGCAGTATGTCAATTTTTTCTTTTTTGTAAAACCTGATCATTTTGAAAAAATCTTTCACATATTGAATATTTCTCTTAGCCGATACAGGCAAATGGCAGGTCTTAAAATATTTTCCAAATTCAGAATAAAAATCGCCTTCTTCTTTACCGGTACTTATGGCATAAGGTTTTAAGCCGGTATTATAAAAATCACGTAAGGTAAAAATCATTCTTTCAGCTCCTGAGTATTCAATGCTATTAAATAAGTGTGCTATTTTTTTCATTTCCAGCTTGTATTTATGATTTTTTCTGATTGTTACGATTGTATTTTATTTTTTTAGCAAGATCGTATAGTTATATCGTGCAATATCCAATAAATGGTCCCGTAAGCCTCTTGCAAATTTTGCCACGCCTATTTTTTGTTTTATTGGTGGATCAAAAATTTGAAATATCTTTTTTGAATATATCGGGCGCATTTTTCTGTTCTTTATAGTACTGCCAAATAGTTCTATAAAAAGCGCAATATTTTTTATATGAACAGTTGAAATACTTACTTTTTGTGTTTTACTTCTTGATGTACCCCATTCTTTTTCTGAAATAAAATCTATAGCAAAGACCCCGTTATTAAAACCGGCTTCGCTTACGCTATAACAATAGCTTATATCATCCCAGGGGGCAAACCTTTCATCTGGCAAACCTACCGATCTGATAACTGTAAAAGGTATGCAAACCGGGCTTTTAATTACTATTTCCCTGTAAGTAAATGAACCCAATGGAAGCATGCTGATCAAATTAGGGTTATGACCTTTTTCGTTTTCAGTATAATCTTTTATAGGGTAGTAAAATTTTTTTTTAAAAAGCAGCCGCTTTGATAAGTTTCCACCATGTCTCAGTGAAACAATGCCCATTTTTTCATCCCGCTCATAAAGCGTAGTAATATTTCTTTCAAGGTGGATATCTTGCAGGATTACATCATCCTGCAGAATTATATTAAAGCCGGTGCCATCCTGGTTGGCTGCCCTTAATCCGGCATTGATAGTTTTTAATTCATGTACATCCTCAGTAAATATTTTATAAATTTTATAGTTGGGATAATTTATGATTAACTGATCTATAATTTTTTCTGAATTATCCGTACAGCCGTCTAATGCTGCATAAAGGTTGCTGCAAGGTCCCATGCATTTAATTACACTCAGCACTACGTTTTCAATCAAATCCTGTTTATTGTGAATTGTAATTATATAGTTGAAATGTAGTATGGTTTTATCAGACATGTTGAGTTGCACTTTTATTATTTATTCCATATGCCGGTTGCTTTATTATTCAGTATTTTATGGCATTGTATGGATAGAAAAATACACATAAATAAATAAACAATTGCATTTGCCAGGACAACCCCGCTTATTCCAATCGTTTTTCCCA
>JAYTCO010000355.1:0-3754 GCA_043736415.1 Ferruginibacter sp.
GTTGCATTAAGGAGCGAAGCTAGGGTAAAAAATAGAAAGTTTCAAGAATGAGTATTGAGTATTGAGATATTAGTATTGAGAAACAAGAATAATTTATAACAAACCAATCGAGAAACGAAAAACGACAAACAAAAAACCGTGAAAAAGAAATGTATTTTAGTAAATAAGTACCTCTCCTTTATCCTTATCAACCTTTACTTTTTCATTAAACTGTCCATCAATTGTTTTACCACAATAATCAGGTTGTATGGGCAATTCACGATCAAATCGTCGGTTAATTAAAACACAGAGTTCAACTTTTTTTGGCCTCCCAAAATCCTGCAGCGCATCTAAAGCTGCACGAATTGTTCTGCCTGTATAAAGCACATCATCAATTAAAATAACTTTTTTATTATCAATACTAAATGGTATTTCTGTTTTGTTGGAAAGATGAATTTCTGTACGAACATCATCCCGATAAAATGTAATGTCTAACAAACCATACCGAATTTCTTTACCGGGACAAAGCAATTTTACCTGTTCAATAATTTTATCACTAACGTAAACACCACGGGGTTGCAAACCAATAAAAACTGTGTCGTTAATATTGTCATCGTTTTCTATTAACTGCTGCGCAAGCCTGTTTATAATGAGTAAAAACTGCGGTGATGTTAGTAAGATTTGCATGTTAGTTTGATAGCTATTTTTTATACCCATTCACAAAATAAAAAAATTAAAACCCCTTAAACATTGCGTTATTGCGTGAGGGATTGTAGCGGAAATCCTTTTTAAGTCCCGCCCTTGCGGGATAAAAAAGATTGCAGCGAAAAGCCCGACCCGCCCTTGCGGGAAACGCCCTAAATATTTTATCTAAAAATAGTTGGTTCTCTCTACAACTAATAAAGATTAGAGAGAACCCAACTATTTCTATTTTACGCTTCTTCCATAAAACCGTACCTGTAATCTACCACCGGCACAAATGTTTCTTTAATTGTGCGGGCACTTAACCAGCGATATAAATTTAATTGCGAACCGGCTTTATCGTTTGTACCACTAGCTCTGGCACCGCCAAAAGGCTGCTGGCCCACAACGGCTCCGGTTGGTTTATCGTTAATGTAAAAGTTACCGGCACTGTTGCGAAGTTTGTTTACGGCAAGCTCTACGGCATATCTATCTTGAGCAATTACGGCTCCGGTAAGTGCGTAAGGCGAAGTACTATCAACCAATTTTAATGTTTCTTCATATTTATTTTCATCATAAATATAAACAGTTAAAACAGGCCCAAACAACTCATCGCACATGGTTATATAATATGGGTCTGTTGCTTCAATAATGGTAGGTTCTATAAAATAGCCTACAGATTTATCGCATTTGCCACCTACCCAAATTTTTGCACCGCTGTCTTTTTTGCGTACATTTTTAATGTAGCCTTCCAGCTTATCAAAACTTTTTTCGTCTATTACAGCATTTATAAAATTGGTAAAATTTTCAACCGTTCCCATCTTCATGGTCTTCACGGTTTCAACTAATTTCTTTTTGATTGCTGCAGCCAAATTACTCGGCAAATATGCACGGGATGCAGCTGAACATTTTTGCCCCTGGTATTCAAACGCACCCCTTGCAAGTGCCGTCACCACTACATCTACATCAGCGCTTTTATGCGCTATAACAAAATCTTTACCACCGGTTTCACCAACTATGCGTGGATAAGATTTATATATTGGTGTGTTTTTACCAATGGTTTCCCACATTTTATTAAACACGCCGGTACTGCCTGTAAAATGCAAGCCTGCAAATTCAGGATGATTAAAAATTACATCGCCAATGGTTTGTCCATCTACAAAAACAAGGTTAATAACGCCATCGGGTAAGCCTGCTTCTTTTAAGACTTTCATAAACATTTGTGCGCTGTAAACCTGCGTGTTGGCGCATTTCCATACAACTACATTACCACACATGGCAGCACTTGTAGGGAGATTACCACCGATTGCTGTAAAATTAAAAGGTGTTAGTGCAAATACAAATCCTTCCAAAGGACGGTACTCTAAACGGTTGTTAATACCGGGACTACTGATAGGTTGCTTTTGATAAATGTCACTTAAAAAGTGAACATTAAAACGGAGAAAATCTATCAACTCGCAGCTTGCATCAATTTCGGCCTGCATGGCATTTTTACTTTGCCCGAGCATAGTAGTTGCATTGATATGTGGACGGTATTTTGTAGCAAGCAAATCTGCCGCTTTTAAAAATATATTTGCTCGGTTTTCCCAACTCATAACAGCCCATTTATCTTTTGCTTTTAGTGCGGCGGCAATGGCTTTTTTTACATGAGATGCATCGCCAATATGATATTGCCCAAGTAGATGTTTGTGCTCATGCGGTGGATGAATACTTACTGTTTTACCGGTACGAACTTCATCGGCACCAATGTACATTGGCACATCAATTTTTGTACTTTTAAATTCTTTTAAAATTGCTTTTAAAGCAAGCTTTTCTTTTGAACCTTTTGTGTAATTAAGTACAGGTTCGTTTACAGGTAATGGGTAATAAAAAGAGCCGTATTGCATAAAAAATATTTTTATTTATTAATTATATCAGTAATTATTATTTTAAAAAAAATTAAAACTAAACAATGTAAGTAGCTTGTATATTAAAGCTACGCCTCCTCCTTCTCCGCCATTAAATATGCTTTAATAAATCCGTCTATTTCACCATCCATTATAGGACCCACATTTCCAACTTCATACTCTGTGCGGTGGTCTTTTATCATTTTGTAAGGATGAAAAACGTAAGATCGAATCTGGCTCCCCCACTCTATTTTTTTCTTTTTGCTGTTGGCAGCATCTTTTATCTCGTTGCGTTTTTGAAGCTCTATTTCGTACAGCCGGCTTTTAAGCATTTGCATGGCAAGTTCTCTGTTACCGAGCTGGCTCCTGTCCTGTTGACAAACCACAACAATACCTGTTGGAATATGCGTCAGCATTACTTTTGTTTCTACTTTGTTTACGTTCTGTCCACCAGCACCACCACTTCTCGATGTTTCCATTTTTACATCGGCCGGGTTTATATCAATCACAATCGTATCATCTACCAACGGATAAACATTTACACTTACAAAACTTGTATGGCGGCGGGCTGCACTGTCAAATGGCGAAATGCGCACAAGCCGGTGAACACCACTTTCACTTTTTAAAAAGCCATAAGCAAATGCCCCTTCAAATTTATAGGTACAGGTTTTAATGCCTGCACCATCGCCCCACTGCCAATCCATTTCAGTAACAGTCCAGCCTTGTTTTTCGCCATACATGCGAAACATTCGTGCAAGCATTTCTGCCCAATCCTGGCTTTCCGTACCGCCTGCACCACTGTTTATTTGTAGCATTGCAGGCAATTCATCTTCGGGTTCGTTCAGCGTACTTTTAAACTCGGCTTCTTCAATTTTTGTTACTGCATCATCAAAAGTATCCCGTACTTCTTCTTCAGTAGTATCACCGGCTTTCCAAAAGTCAAAAAGTACTGCAAAGTCCTCAACGGCGGTAATTACAGCATGATACATATTTACCCAATACTCGTTTACTTTTGTTTCTTTTAAAATGGAAGTTGCCCTGGCGTTGTCATCCCAAAAGCCCGGCGAAAGTGAAAGTTGTTTGTCGTTTGCAATCTTTGATTCTCGGTTTTCTACGTCAAAGAAATCTCCTCAAAACCAATGTACGGTCACGAAGAGCCTTTATTTGTTCTGTTGTCATGCGGCAAAAATAATGGAAAATATTAAACA
>JAYTCO010000356.1:0-1514 GCA_043736415.1 Ferruginibacter sp.
CTAAGAAAAATACTTTGTGGCCTTTACGTCCCTGCCTACCGGACAGGTAGGTTTTTGGGATATACGCCTGCTTATGATTAACATAACACTACTTGCCACCTGCCACACCCTCTCGCCTCAGGGCAAACGCATTAAAAGTTTTATGGTTATCCCCACCGGTGAATTAAGAATAGATTGATTTTTTGAATATAAGTTGGTTTTTGCAGAAAAAAACCATGTCAAGTATCATTGAACATTTTAGTAGCCTGCCCGACCCACGTACAAAAGAGCATAAAAAGGAACATAAATTAATTGACATTCTTTTCATTACCATAGCCGCCGTTATTTGTGGTGCAGAAGATTGGAATGATATAGAATCTTATGGTGAAGAGAAAGAAGATTGGCTAAAAACCTTACTGGAACTACCTTCGGGCATTCCATCACATGACACATTCAACAGGGTTTTTTCGTTAATAGACCCTGCTGAGTTGCAAAAATGTTTTATCAGTTGGGTAAAGTCAATAGCCAAAATAAGTGAAGGTCAAATTGTAAGTATTGACGGGAAGCGAATGTGCAACAGTGGAGAGAAAGGAAAGAAAGCTATCATACACATGGTAAGTGCATGGAGCAATGACAACAGCCTGGTGATGGGCCAGGTAAAAGTAAATGACAAGAGCAACGAAATAACAGCCATACCCGCCCTGTTAGATTTATTGATGGTAAAGGGTTGCTGGATAACGATAGATGCAATGGGGTGCCAAAAAGATATTGCTGCTAAAATAAAATCGAAAGAAGCGGAGTATATCTTAGCGGTAAAAGATAATCAGGAACACCTGCATGATGATATAAAAGACGCATTTAAACATGGTAAAACAGAACAGGCAGATGAGCAAAGCAACCTGGATCATGGTAGAATAGAAAAGCGTACATGCCGACTAATTACAGACATGGAATGGATATGTAAAACAGAGGACTGGCAAGGCTTACAAACATTAATAGAAATCAAAAGCGAACGAACAATAAAAGCAACAGGCGTAAAGGAAATCCAGGTTCGTTATTACATCAGCAGTGCAATATCTACAGCAAAAAAATTTAATGATGCCATAAGGAAACATTGGGGAATAGAAAATAAATTACACTGGATATTGGATGTTGCATTTAATGAAGACAATAGTATGAAAAGGGCAGGATGTGCCGCAGAGAATTTTTCTGTAATCAGTAAAATAGCAATCAATTTGGTAAACCAATACAAGCATAAAAAAGGGGCAACAAAAGTAAGTATGAAGTCAAAAAGAAAAAAAGCAGGGTGGAGTAATGACTATTTAATCGCAATTCTTGCTAACGAAGGCTAAATTTTAATGCGTTTGCCCTGCCTCTCGCCTGAGGCGAGACCATTTCATTATCTTTAACGCTTAACTTCACTGAATGACTATTCATAAAGAAGGATATAAAACGATAGCATGGAGCACCATCATTTTTGTTGCTGTTAACCTGTTATCAATTTATATTTTAAGTTTTAGCGCACCCCTTATCTG
>JAYTCO010000357.1:0-3747 GCA_043736415.1 Ferruginibacter sp.
CCTTTTTAACGATACTGCGCATGCGGCAAGTTTATTTGGTTTGAAAGAATTTGGTAACATCTACACACGTTTGATGAACCCCACGACTGATGTTTTTGAAAAAAGAATAGCAGCATTAGAAGGTGGCGTTGCAGCATTGGCAACAGGTTCAGGCCAGGCGGCACAGTTTATTGCATTAAACAATATTCTTGCAATGGGTGATAATTTTGTATCTACATCTTTTTTATATGGCGGCACTTTTAACCAGTTTAAGGTTCAGTTTAAAAGACTTGGCATTGAGGCTCGCTTTGCAGATGGAGATTCACCTGAGGCATTTGAAAAACTGATTGATGAGAAAACCAAAGCAATATATTTAGAAACAATCGGCAATCCTGAATTAAATATTCCTGATTTTGAAGCCATTGCGGCAGTTGCTAAAAAACACAATATTCCTGTAATTGTAGATAATACTTTTGGTGCCGGCGGGTATCTTTTTAAGCCATTGGCGCATGGAGCAAACATTGTTGTAGAATCTGCCACAAAATGGATTGGTGGCCATGGTACAAGTGTAGGCGGTGTAATTGTA
Organism: Ferruginibacter sp.; assembly: GCA_043736415.1. Classification (GTDB taxonomy): domain Bacteria; phylum Bacteroidota; class Bacteroidia; order Chitinophagales; family Chitinophagaceae; genus Ferruginibacter. The sequence continues at coordinate 566 of JAYTCO010000357.1, forward strand.
GATGGTGGAACGTACGATTGGGGCAACGGAAAATTTCCACAGTTTAGTGAGCCAAGCGAAGGTTACCATGGTTTAAAATTTGCAGAGGTTTTTGGTGTGAACAATCCGCTTGGGTTACCAAATATTGCATTTATTATTCGTGCAAGAGTAGAAGGGTTAAGAGATTTCGGTTCAAGCCAAAGCCCATTCAATTCATTCCTTTTATTGCAGGGGTTAGAAACACTTTCATTAAGAATGGAAAGGACTACAAGCAATGGCCAAAAGCTTGCTGAATACTTGGCACAACATCCTTTGGTGGAGCAGGTAAATTACGCAGGATTACCTTCAAGTAAATATTATGCGCTTGCTCAAAAATACATGAAGAATGGCGTTGGTGGAATGTTGAGCATTGAAATAAAAGGTGGTAAAGATGCAGCTGCTAAATTTATTAATGCATTGCAACTGGTAAGTCATGTAGCAAATGTTGGCGATTCAAAAACACTTGCAATACACCCGGCTTCAACCACGCATGAGCAACTGAATGAAGAAGAGCAAAAACGTGGTGGAGTTACTCCGGGTATGGTTCGTTTATCAACAGGAATTGAACATATCGATGATATTATTGCAGATATAACGCAGGCGCTTGAAGCAAGTAATAAATAAAAATTGATTAAAATAAATTAAGAAAAAATATGTCAGTCGTAAAATTTGCTATAAAAGGCGAAAGTAAAACAGCTACAAAATTTGAGGCAAAAGCCAGGAACTTTTCCTTTGTAATAGACGAGCCAGGTTCTTTGGGAGGAACAAATGAAGCACCAAATCCGGTTGAATATTTATTGGGAAGCCTGGCAGGTTGTTTAAATATTGTGTTGCACTTAGAAGCGAAAGAGCACAATGTCATCATCAATAAATTGAAAATTGATATTGATGGAGATTTAGACCCAGCCAAGTTTGTAGGACTTCCGGGTTTTAACCGCTCAGGTTTTCAGCACATAAATATTCACATAAATTTAGAAGCTGATGCGACAGAAGAAATTATTAATGCTATTATAAATAAAGCAAAAGCACGATGCCCTATTAGTGATAATATATCCGGCGTTACGCAAATTAATTATACGGTTTCAAATGTATTTGGATAAGGTTTATGGAAGATATATTTGAACAGCACACTTTTGTTTATAAAGATGTATTCGAGTTGGAATCCGGAACAACACTATCCGGGTTTCAACTTGCATATACAACAATGGGCGTGTTAAATGCAGAGAAAACAAATGTGCTTTGGGTGTTTCATGCGCTTACCGCTAACAGCAATGTAATTGAGTGGTGGCCACAGTTAGTAGGGAAAAATAAAATTGTTGATTCCGAGAAATATTTTATCATTTGTGTGAATATGCCCGGCAGTTGTTATGGTAGCATCGGACCGATAAGTGTTGATCTAAATTCAAAATCTTACTATCATCAATTTCCTTTTTTTACAACAAGGGATATGGCAAATGCTTATAAATTATTAAAAGATAATTTAGGTATACAAAAAATTGCTATTGGCATGGGCGGAAGTATGGGTGGACAACAATTGTTGGAGTGGGCAATTATTGAACCTGAGCTTTTTGATGTAATAATTCCTATTGCAACAAATGCAAAACATTCTCCATGGGGCATTGCATTTAATGCATCTCAACGCATGGCTATTAAGCAAGATAATACATGGAAAAATGAGGACGCTTCTGCAGGTTTGCAGGGAATGAAAGTTGCCCGAAGCATTGCATTATTATCTTACCGACATTATAAAACTTATTACAATAGCCAGGCAGATGATGCTGATAAACTAAGCGATTACAAAAGCGAAAGCTACCAGGTATACCAAGGAGAAAAACTTGCTATTCGATTTAATGCATTTAGTTACTATTTTTTGAGTTTAGGAATGGATGCGCACAACGTAGGCAGGAAAAGAGGTTCGGTGAGTGATGCACTAAAAAGTATTACTGCTAAGACACTTGTAATTGGAATAACTACAGATATTTTATTTCCTGTAGAAGAACAGGTTTTTCTTTTTGAAAATATAGCGAATGCAAAATTGGAATTGATTGAATCGCCTTACGGTCATGATGGCTTTTTAACCGAAGGTGAAAAAATAAATGATTTGATTTTAAACTTTATTAACAGCAACTGATGCAGCAATTAAACATAGGAATTTTTGGCTTTGGATGTGTAGGACAGGGCTTATATTTTGCCATAAAAAACAGTACAGGTTTTACTACAACGATAAAGAAAATTGTTGTAAAAAACAAAGACAAGGAAAGGTCTATTGATGCAAATTATTTTTCATTTGATAAAAAAGATATTTTAGAGGATGACGAAATAAACGTAGTGGTTGAACTGATAGATGATGCTGATGAAGCATTTAATATTGTAAGTGCGGCAATAAAAAAAGGTAAACATGTTGTAACTGCCAATAAAAAAATGCTTGGTCTGCACATGGAGGAACTGCTTGCATTAAAAAATGAATACAATGTTTCATTATTGTACGAAGCTAGTGCCTGTGGCAGCATTCCAATCATCAGAACATTGGAAGAATACTTTGATAACGAAGAACTGGAATGTGTTTCAGGAATATTTAACGGTACCACAAACTATATTCTTACCAAAACAATTAATGAAAATATTTCTTACGAGAAAGCGCTAAAAAATGCGCAGGCAAAAGGTTTTGCAGAGACTGACCCAACAAGCGATGTGCAAGGTTTTGATGCAATGTATAAAACCATCATTCTTTCATTACATGCGTTTGGCGTTATTTTAAAATCTCAAGACTTACTTCGTTTTGGTATTACAACTTTGCAACCAAACGATATTTTGTATGCAAAAGAAAATGGCTACAGCATTAAACTGGTGCCTACCATAAAAAAAATAGCAGGTGGAAAAATTGCTGCATATATACTTCCAAGATTTGTGACAACGGAAAATCATCTTTCAAAAGTTGACAATGAATTTAACGGCGTTTTGGTAGAGGGACTTATTTCGGGCGAACAGTTTTTTATGGGTCGTGGCGCAGGCAGTCATCCCACCGGCGCAGCAGTGTTGTCCGATATTTCAGCACTTTCTTACGGTTATGCTTATGACAATAAAAAAATGCAGCAGCATAATAAACCTTCGTTTACAAATAATGTTGCAATAAAAGTTTTTGTAAGTAGTGATAAGAAAGAAGT
>JAYTCO010000358.1:0-1509 GCA_043736415.1 Ferruginibacter sp.
GTACTCCAGATAATCTGCGGCTGCAGTCGGTACCAATAACAAGGCAAAACCATAATCGCCATAGGCAACAATCGGCATGTCTTTTTGAAGTGCGGGGCTTAACCAACTAGCTGTTTCTTTTTTCATAAACTTTTATTTGCTGTAATATTTTCGATTGCTGTAAATATAGAAACAATATTTTATCTGATTTTGAGTTATAATAAATCATATAATTATATTACATCAGTACTTTAAAATTCAGTTTTTTATGAGATTCAGTTTTTCTCTGGCAATTATTTTTATTGCAATTGTATTTTCGTCATGCCAAAAAGATTTTACTGTAGAAACAGGCCTACTGCCCGGTGGTGGCTCAAATAGCGAAAAAAACGGCTGCAAAGATTGTATATATTATCCTATATGCTCAGGTTCAGTGTATAAATACAGCGATACAAGTGCCGGTTCTTCAACAGCTACTGCTTCTAATTATACCCTTACATATATAAAGGACACGCTTATTGAAAGCAAAACGTATAAAAAGTTTACCGGAGCAGGTCAGCAAAATACTTTTTTTAATTGCACGTCAGGTGTAAGCACCGCCATTGTTTTAAACGGATCTACACAAGGTGGAATTTTATTGCCTTATGTAAAAATAACTACGCTAAAAGAAAATGCAGCAGTCGGTACATTGTGGTCAGATACGATTACTGTTAATGGACAGGATGCTGTTTATACTTATAACATCGTTTCTAAAGGAATAACCAAAACGGTTGCGGGTGTTACTTATGCAGATGTAATACATGTGCACGAGCAAACTACTATAGATTTAATGGGCACAGTAATTCCGGCAGGGCAAAGCGAATATTATTTTGCAAGAGGAATTGGACTTATTGAAAGTTTAAGCATTGATGATTTTACGGGTACTCAATTATTGCACCATGTACTTATCAGCGCCAGCATTCCATAAAACATCAACATCTGATACAGCCATTATTTATTCGTACAAATCGTGCATTCGTGGCATATAAATTATTCCAATACACCCTCTGTAATTTCCGTCCACAACTCTCTGTAGCAACGGGCAGCATCGCCGCTGCGGGCAAATTCCTCAATCGGCATTTTGTGTATGCCCATTTTTTCTACATCAGATAAATAGGGAATGTAATTACCAAAAAAACGTTTGTCTTTAAACAATTGCTCCATTATTTCGTGGTGCATGTTTTTACGCAGATCGGTCATGGTAAAAAAGCACATCAGCTTTGCAGGATCTATTTCTTTTTCTTTAAAATAATCTTTTACCATATTGTACGTGCGTACAGACAATGTAGTTGGTATTACGGGCATCAATACAATATCTGCAGCGCTGAATATATTTTCGCTGAGTGCACTAAAGCCGGGCGGGCAATCAATAAACACAAAATCATATTCACCATTAAACTGTTTTAATACACTCTTAAGCCTGTTCTTATTACCTCGCATTTCATCAAGCATTATATCAAAACTTTTAGCTGAATTATCTGCAGGTATAATATC
>JAYTCO010000359.1:0-3740 GCA_043736415.1 Ferruginibacter sp.
ATGAGCAAGTAATAGAAAATATTATTTAGCCCGAATAATCCTGTTCGTAAAAAGTTACCTGATGTTCTGCTAAAAATGCTTTTATAATATCAACATGTATGCATTGCCCAAGGTGTATAAACGAATAGTCTGATATTTTTTTTAGCTTATTATCAATAAGAATTTCTTTGTCAACCAAATCAAAACCGAGGTGAAGATGCTTGGTAGAAAACTGCATTCCATAAACAGTTCCTTTATTATTAAAAAGTGGCCCACCACTTTGTCCTCTGAGCCCGGGTGTACTCATTTCAATTCCTGTAAGTTTGCCTGCATCTGCTAAAAAACGGGTTACCATGCCTTCAATTGGAAACCTTGGCGAAACCTGTATTCCGGTTGTTGTCCATTCAATATCATCAGCAGTTTCATTGAATGTAAAATTGGTGAATTCCGGAAAAGGAAAGCCCAGCCGGCATAAAAAATTACCCTGCCTTATTTGTGTGGCATCTTTTAAAAAATTTGCATGGCCTGTGTAATGAAGTTTATTAAAGTCATTAAATTTAATGATTGCCAGATCATGAGTAGGATGAATATGGCTGGTGTAGCCCGACATCGTATCAACACAATCAACAAATGTATTTTTTATTTGTATAATGCTATCTACCGTATATTTATATTTCATCTCCAGACCCCTTAAGCCCATTTTATATTTCCCATCTTCAGGGAGACTGTCTCTTTCCTTTTTAAATGCTGCGTAATTGTTGTTTATATTTTCAGATGAAGAGAGCAAATCAACTACATGTTTGCAGGTAATTGCATAGCCATCATTGTTTACAAAAAAAAGTGTAGCAGAACCCGGGATGATTTGTTTGCCACCATAAGTTCTAATTATACTGTTTACTGGCCTTGTAAAATTAGCTACAGCTTCAATAGAATTTTCGAACATGAATTACAATTTTGAGTTTTTAGCAAGATGTCATTTGTGCTTAATTCCCATATTCACTTAAAAACTTAATACGCATTAACTTTAATTGTTCCCAGGTAAAATCTCCTTCTGAAAGTTCTTCTTGTGCCACGGTAAGATCAGACGTTTGGCAACCTTTAAAATAATCCATTATTTCTTCCTGCTCATATTCATCTACCATTTCATCTATGGCATAACCAAGGTTTAATTTGGTACCGCTTGCCACAATGGTTTCCATTTCCTCAAGCAGTTCTTCAATTTTTAAACCTTTGTTTTTGGCTATGGTTTCCAGCGTCATTTTTTTATCTACATTCTGTATAATAAAAATTTTGTTACTGTTTTTATTGGCAACCGATTTCATTACAAAATCATCAGGTCTTATTATATCATTTTCTTCAGCATATTTAACTATAGCATCTAAAAAAGGCTTACCATAACGTAAAGATTTGCCTTTGCTCACACCACTTATTTTTTCCAGTTCTTCCATAGTGGTCGGATACATGGTAGCCATATCTTCCAAAGAGCTTTCCAGGAATATTACAAAAGGTGGTAAGTTTTTTTCTTTGGAAACTTTTTTGCGGAGCTCTTTTAAAATCTCGAGTAATTTCTCATCTTTTACACTTTCTATTTCTCCTTCAGGTCCTGCAGCTTCATCATCTAAGTTTGCATCTTCAAACAAATTGTTAAGCGCAATTTTAAAAGATGCAGGTTTCTTCATGTACGTTCTTCCGGCCTTTGTAATTTTTAAAACACCGTATTCAACAATATCTTTTTCAAGCAAACCCTGCAAAAGCATTTGTCTTATAAGGCTGTTCCATAAATGAGGTTCTTTATCGTTGCCGCAGGCAAAAACATCCAGTTCTTCGTGGCGGTACATTTTTACTGCAGGTGTTGCTTTACCCATAAGTATCAGCAGCACATATTCAATAGCAAACTGCTCGCCCAAAGCATCAATTGTTTTTAAAACGCTAATTGCTTCGTCTTTTGCTTCTATTTTTTCTTTGGGGTTTAGGCAGTTATCGCAATGGCCGCAACTTGCAGCATCGTCGTAGTTTTCGCCAAAATAATACAGCAGTGTTTTGCGTCTGCAAATACTGCTTTCTGCATACGAAACTGTTTCATTAATTAGTTGTGCGCCCACTTCCCTTTCACTCAAACTTTTATCACGCATTAAATGTTCCAGCTTACTCACATCTTTATGAGAATAGTATAAAAGGCATTTGCCTTCCATACCATCTCTGCCTGCCCTGCCAGTTTCCTGGTAGTAATTTTCAATAGATTTTGGAATGTTGTAATGAATTACAAAACGCACATCGGGTTTGTCAATACCAATTCCAAATGCAATGGAGGCAACAATTACATTTACTTCATCATTTAAAAAAAGGTCTTGCCGATGGGCTCTTAACTTGGCATCCAGCCCTGCATGGTATGCTACAGCAGTAATGCCATTTGCATTCAGCATTGCCGCTAATTCCTCGGTTGTTTTTCGGTTAAGGGTATAGATGATACCACTTTTATTTTTATAATTATTTATAAAACGAACGATGCTTTTGTTTGTTTGTTCAAGATTTATTTTTGGTTGTATTTCGTAATAAAGATTAACTCTGTTAAAAGAAGAAATAAAGATATTGGGGTCTCTTAAACCGAGATTTTTCACTATATCACTTTGTACTTTTGGCGTTGCTGTTGCAGTAAGCGCAATAATAGGAGCAGTAGAATTGATCTGCTCTGTCATTTCTTTTAGCCTGCGGTATTCGGGTCTAAAATCGTGTCCCCATTCAGAAATACAATGTGCTTCATCTACTGCAAAAAAAGAGATATCGAGTGTTTTAAAAAACTCCACATTTTCTTCCTTCGTCATAGTTTCCGGAGCCACATATAACATTTTTGTGCGGCCGGACATCAAATCATCTTTTACAATTTTTACCTGGCCTTTGTTTAAAGTACTGTTTAAAAAATGGGCTATATGATCGTTGCTGCTAAACCCTCTCATAAGATCAACCTGGTTTTTCATGAGGGCAATGAGCGGTGACACAACAATTGCTACTCCGTTGCTTATCATGGCAGGCAACTGGTAGCATAAGCTTTTGCCGCCTCCTGTTGGCATAATTACAAAGGTATCTTTGCCTGAAAGAAGGCTGTTGATAATCTCTTCCTGCGGTGCTTTAAATTTATTGAACCCAAAATGCTCCTGTAAATGTTCTTTGAGGTCCGGATATTCAGCTGAAATTGTGAAGGAACTCTCGTTTTGAGAATGTTTTTGTTTAGTACTGGTGTTGGTCTTTAGTTTAGGCATATAAGTGGATAAAAGAATTCGTTACAATGTAATTTAAAAAAAGTCATTACTGCTTTTTTCATAAAGGGCAATGAAGGTACTTAATAGCAACTTATCATAAAAGTAAACGAAGGGTTAAAAGTATCCTCGAATTTTTGCTACCATAAGGTATTTATTTTTTTTTGAATATAATCGATAATATTATATAAATACCTTGTTTATCCATGATTGCACTATGAGGTATTTAAAATAAATTGCACCCCGTGAACAACAAGCCCACAAATTTAATAATAACGAGCGCCCTAAAAACCTTACAATTAGAAGCTGACAGCATTCTGGAACTTATCCCATACGCAGGTGACAGTCTTGTAACAGCAGTAGAAATGCTGGCCGCATGTAAAGGACGTGTAATAATAAGCGGTATTGGTAAAAGCGCCATTGTAGCACAAAAAATTGTTGCTACAATGAACAGTACAGGAACGCCTGCATTGTTTATGCACGCTGCCGATGCTATACACGGCGACC
>JAYTCO010000360.1:0-3709 GCA_043736415.1 Ferruginibacter sp.
CCGTTTGGTGCTATTAATTTTTTAAAAGCATCAATAGGTTTTTTGTGAAAACGTTTTACATCAACGAAATTATAAATAACATCTATTTCTTTATCGATTTTAAAATTGCGGTAAGTTTCAGCTTTTAAATTTTTAGAAACAGCTGTAAGTGCATCACTTTCTTCCATTGAAAAAGTTACAACGGGGCTGTATGTTTTATCTCTTCCTACAAGTGTAATATCTGTACCATGCAAAGTAGTAATAACCGGAATTTTTTTGTTCTGTTTGGCAAGAATTTGTTTTGCCATGTAAGCAGCAGCCGCATGCGGAATGGCATAATGCACATGCAGTAAATCTATATCCTGGTTTTTTACAACATCTACCATTGCGCTTGCTAATGCAGTTTCGTAAGGTGGAAAATCAAAAAGCGGATAAGTTGGAACCCGTACTTCATGGTAAAAAATATTTGCATGAAAGCCTCCTAATCTTACGGGTTGCTGGTATGTTATAAAATGAATGTTGTGCCCTTTGTCTGCCAGTGCCTTGCCAAGTTCTGTAGCTAAAACACCGCTACCACCTAATGTGGGATAACATACAATTGCTATATTCATAAATAAATCTGTGCTAAAATGATGTTGCAATGTAATCATAAAATAGAATTATTTTAAGATTTCCAACTGCCCAACCTTTTATTAAAACTTTAATTTTTAATAAGGAAAAAAATCTTTTTAATCTGTTTAGATATATCCATTTTCATCTTCGGGTAATAGATTAAGTTTGCTCCTAAATATTATACATATGAAATCAATTTTATCTTTTGCAGTTCTGTTATTTTTTGCCACATTCTCCAAGGCACAGCAATCCTTAAATAAGAATTATAAAAATGACAGTTTACAAATTAAAAAACTGGCTGATGAAGTAATGATTAATAGTGCTGCGTATAAAAACCTGCGTATGCTTTGTAAAGATATTGGGCCAAGATTGAGTGGTTCGTCAAATGCTTTGAAAGCAGTTTATGCCGGCAAAAAAATGCTTGAACTAGCAGGCGCAGACACCGTTTATTTACAACCTTGTGTAGTGCCGCATTGGGTAAGAGGCGCAAATGAGGAAGGTTACATTGTAATAAATGGAATAAAAGAAAAAATAAAACTTACATCCCTCGGCAATAGTGAAGGCACTAATGGTAAACTATTAAATGCAGAAATTGTAGAGATAAAAAAGATAGATGATTTTTCTAAAATAAATGTGCGGGGCAAAATTGTTTTAATAAATATAGAAATGAATCCTACATACATTAAAACTTTTCGTGCCTACAGTGAAAGTGGTGTTGGTCGTAGAGCAGGTCCTTCTTTAGCTGCAAAGTTTGGTGCTGTTGCAGTAATGGTAAGATCTCTGGCAAGCAATGAAGATGATCACCCTCACACTGGTGCAACAGCATACAATGATTCTTTTCCAAAAATACCGGCCGTTGCCATCAGTACACAAACGGCAAATAAAATAAGTGCTGTATTGCAGTCAGGTAAAATTGTAAAAGGATTTCTAAAATCTGATTGTAAAATGATGGGTACCGCAAATTCATTTAATGTTATTGGAGAAATTAGAGGTGTAAAATTTCCTGAACAAATTATAACAGTAGGTGGACATTTAGATAGCTGGGATTTAGCAGAAGGTGCACATGATGATGGCACAGGTGTTGTTCAAAGTATTGAGATTATAAGAAGCATAAAAGCTCAGGCAATAAAACCCTTAAGAACGATACGTGCTGTACTCTTTATGAATGAAGAAAATGGTGGTGGAGGATCTAAAGCATATCTGCAAAATGCAAAGCAACAAAAAGAACAACAAATATTTGCTTTGGAAAGTGATGCCGGCGGATTTACTCCCCGTGGCTTTAACTTAGATATGCCTCTACAAAAAGAACAGGCAGTGAAGGAATGGGCACCTTTATTTTATCCCTATGGTGTTTATGATTTTAAGGAAAAGGGGAGTGGTTCAGATGTTGGGCCATTAAAAGAAATAGGAACGGCTCTTGCAGGTTTGCAGACGGATAGCCAGCGGTATTTTGATATACACCATGCAGAAACAGACGTGTTTGAGGCTGTAAGTAAAAGAGAGCTTGATCTAGGAGCTTTAAATATGGCTGCTTTAGTTTGGCTTGTAAGCGAGTATGGCTTGTGATTTGTACCTAAAAATTAAATAAATTATGGAAGCAAAAAATGAATTTTCTAAATCTGGAAATGAAGTTGTTTTGAAGAAAAAAAATGGTTGTGGAAAATATGTTTTCGTAACTGTGTTTTTTTTATTAATTATTAGCAGCGCATTTGTTTATTGGAAATATTATTATACCTACAGCGATGGATTCAGATCAGGAATGTTGCAAAAATTATCTCACAAGGGTAATTTTATGAAAACTTATGAAGGTGAACTTGTACTTAGCAGTATATCTTCTACAAACAATGTTGCATTGGCCTCAGAAAAATTTTATTTTTCTATATCAATTGATAGTTTAGCAAAAAGAATGATGGATTATGAAGGCAAGAAAGTTAGGGTACATTATGAACAAAAAAAAGGTACACTTTCCTGGCGTGGAGATAGTGAATATATTGTTGACGCTGTAACTGTTGAACCATAATATTTAATATAAATTTCCAGCATACAATAAAAATATTGCCGGTAGCTTATGAAGCTCCGGCTTTTTTGTTTTCCATTCATTTACCTGCATTGTTTTTACAGATTCATTTTTGGCAGTTAAATTCACAGCAATACAAAACAATGTTTTACCCTCGCATGTTTTTAAAATACTTTCAACAAGTTGGTTATTTCTATATGGCGTTTCTATAAAAATTTTGGTACTGTTATTTTTTTGAGACGATATTTCAAGCTCCTTTATTCTTTTGATTCTGTCGGTATTATCAATTGGTAAATAACCTACAAATTCAAATTGTTGTCCATTCATACCACTTGCCATTAGTGCAAGTAAAATAGAACTTGGGCCTACAAGCGGTTTTATAATACAGTTTAGTTTTTGTGCGGCAGATATTAATATCTGTCCGGGATCAGCAACGCCTGGGCAACCGGCTTCACTTATAATTGCAATCGTTTTTTCTTCTTTTATTTTTTGTGTAAAGTTTCTTAATTCTTCTTCTTCCGCTTTGTGAATAGAAAACCATTCGTACGCCTCAATAACAATGGTCTTGTCCATCATCTTTAAAAACCGCCTTGCAGTTCTTTCATTTTCTGCAAAAATTACATTGCATTTTTTTACAGCATCTATAATGTAATTTGGAATTGTCTGCGAAGCATCTTCTGCGAGTACGCAGGGAATCAAATATATATCCGCCATAAAAATTTTAAATTATTACTTGTTTTTCTCTTGCTTTGTGTAAGCTAAGTGTGGCAGCTATTACTGCATAAGTTGGTGCTACAAGCCAACCCAAAATAGGTATTAAATGCATTAAATAAAATACAAGCCCGTTGCCAATTGCAAGACCTTTATGCTTACTGATAAATTCTATACTCTGGGTTGTAGAAAGTTTATTTCTTTCACTGCTGTAATCCAACATAGAAAAACCAAAATAATAACATTCTGTGAGCAACGCAACTAAAGGAGCAATCCAACCAATTACCGGTATAAAAGAAAGTATAAGAATAGTTAAAACATACACCGTTTGCCAAAGCAAATTTCTAAGGGCTATTGTAATGCCACGCCACATATCTTTAAAGAGTTGTG
>JAYTCO010000361.1:0-21160 GCA_043736415.1 Ferruginibacter sp.
GCCAGCTTAAACTGAATGATCTGGTGGTTCATTATTTCTGTCTTAAATGCTTTTCTAACCTTGCTGTAGTTTAACGAAAGTTCAAAAGCACCGCTTGCAATTCCAAGAGCCTGCGCAGCAATTCCAATCCTGCCACCTGCTAAAGTCTTCATGGCAAATTTAAAACCAAAGCCATCCTCACCAATACGGTTTTCTTTTGGCACTTTTACATCATTAAATAAAATAGTATGTGTATCACTTCCACGAATGCCAAGCTTGTTTTCTTTAGCACCAACTATTACACCGGCCCATTTTTTCTCTACAATAAAAGCATTAATTCCACGGCTACCTTTACTCACATCAGTCTGCGCAATTACCAGGTAAACACTTGCGCTGTTTCCGTTAGTAATCCAGTTTTTTGTACCGTTTAATAAATAGTGATCATCTTTTTCTTCAGCAGTAGTTTGTTGCGAAGTGGCGTCGCTACCGGCTTCCGGCTCACTCAGTAAAAACGCACCAATGTACAGTTCACCATCTTTTTTACCCTGCGCCAAAGGTTTTAAATATTTTTGCTTTTGTTCTTCGTTAGCATATTCCTGCAAACCATAACAAACCAAACTGTTGTTTACACTCATACAAACACTCACACTCGCATCTACTTTGCTAATTTCTTCCATCGCAATCACATAGCTCATTGTATCTAGACCACCACCGCCATATTCCGGTTTTACCATCATCCCCATAAAACCAAGATCAGCCAGTTTTTCTATTTGTTCTCTCGGAAAAGTCTGATGCTCATCTCTCTCAATAACGCCGGGCAAACATTCATTTATTGCAAAATCTTTTGCAGCCTGTTTAATCATTTGCTGCTCTTCAGAAAGTTGGAAATTCATAGTTATTTTTTAGTGATGCAAATTTAAGGGTTTGGCTCTTAGTAATTCATAAATTGAAAATTTGAAATCATAAGTTTTGGGGCTATAAATATTTGTTTAAAATCAGCTTTGTTGCGGCTATTCGTTGCAAGTCCTCGTTGCGCTTCGCTCCACTGTGGGCTTTTCACTGCTATCCGCCAGCCCTTGTGCTTTTGTTTTTCAATTTTACTATTCCACACGGCCTGCAACCTCTTTATTAAATTCCTGATATAATAAAAATTAAGGTTGATAAAAGTGTAAATCCATATCATTCCTGCTCCCTTATCTTTGTCGCCCATGCAAGCCAGCTCACAAAATTTAAGAATACAAAAGAGAATTGCAGTTCTCTCTGTAATTCTTTTTGTTGTAAAAATTTCAGCGTATTTTATTACGCATTCTGTAGCTATTCTTACAGATGCGCTGGAAAGTATTGTAAACATTGTAGCTGGAGTGTTGGGCATTTACAGCCTTATTGTTTCTGCCCGTCCAAAAGATAATGATCACCCATACGGACACGGAAAAGTTGAGTTTATTTCTTCAGCAGTAGAAGGTACTTTAATTTTTGTAGCGGGAATTCTTATTATTTATGGAGCTGCTAAAAATCTTTCTTCACCAAGGATAGTTTACAAATTGGATTGGGGAATATTACTAATTGTAATTACTGCAGTAGTTAATTATGCCGCCGGTATCGTATGCGAACGTGTAGGTAAAAAAAACAATTCGTTGCCATTAATTGCAAGCGGTAAACATTTAAAGAGCGATACATATACAACGGCTGGCATTATTGTCGGTTTAATCCTTCTCTATTTTACAAATGTTTATTGGATAGATAGCGCTGTCGCTATTCTTTTCGCATTAATTATTTCATACACGGGGTATAAAATTATCCGCAGTTCCGTTGCAGGAATTATGGATGAAGCAGATGAAAGTTTGCTGACAGAAATGATTGCAACACTTAATAAAAACAGAGGCGCTAACTGGGTTGATATGCATAATTTGCGCATCATTAAATATGGCGCATTGCTGCACTTGGATGCTCATTTAACTGTGCCGTGGTATTTTAATGTATATGAAGCCCATCATGAAATTGATGAACTTTCCGGCTTACTAAGAAGAGAGTATGGCGACTCTTTGGAAATTTTTGTACACTCAGATGCTTGCATGACTTTTAGTTGCGCTATTTGTATAAAAACTGATTGTAAAGTGAGGCAGGAAACCTTTGTAAAAAAGATACAATGGAGTAAAAATAATATTTCAGCAAACGTAAAACACAGTGAAAAAACAGCCTGATTTATTAAATGAAAATTATTGGAGCAGCAGATATCAAAACAACGATGTCGCTTGGGATATGGGCGAAGTTTCTCCACCGCTAAAAGAATATTTTGATCAGCTGACTGACAAGTCTATTTCTATTCTTATTCCCGGATGCGGTAATGCTTACGAAGCGGAATACCTTCTTCAAATGGGGTTTAAAAATATCACATTAGTAGATATTTCTCCTGTTCTTGTAAACAAATTAAAAAAACAATTTTCGGATTTTCTCAACAAAGAAATAAATATTATTTGCGGTAACTTTTTTACCTTAACCCAAACCTTTGATTTAATTGTAGAACAAACTTTTTTTTGTGCAATTGATCCATCCTTGAGAACGGACTATGCTAACAAAATGCACGAGTTATTAAACGCAAATGGCAAACTAACCGGCGTCTTTTTTAACCGTACATTCGATGCGGGCCCACCTTTTAGCGGAAGCAAAACAGAATATAATCTTTTGTTCAAAAATAAATTCCAAATAATAACAATGGAAGATTGCTACAATTCTATCAATCCAAGGAAAGGCTCAGAACTCTTTGTGATTCTACAAAAGTTGTAAACTTTATTTTTACTTCTTATAAAAATTCTACGCTTAAATAAAGTCAAAAGCGATTCAGATATTGTCAATTAAACCAACTCCAAAGACGTTTTCTTATTTTTGTAATTATGAAACTTGATTACAGTGAGGCTGAATTATTGCTTTTTAAAAAACTTTCGGCTGCCTCTAAAAAATTAGGGGTGGAGAGTTATATCATTGGCGGATATGTAAGAGATAAAATTATTGGCAGAAATACAAAAGATATTGATGTTGTATGTGTGGGCGATGGCATTGCATTGGCAGAAGAAACGGCCAAACAATTCGGCAAATCTGTGCAGGTAAATATTTTTAAAACTTACGGTACGGCACAAATAAAATTCGATGAAACTGAAATTGAATTTGTAGGTGCAAGAAAAGAAAGTTACCATACCAATAGCCGCAATCCATCTGTTGTGGCAGGCACATTGCAGGATGACCAGTTGCGCAGAGATTTTACCATTAATGCGCTCGGAATAAGTTTAAATGAAAATGATTTTGGAATCGTAAACGATCCATTTGATGGAGTTGGTGACATTGAAAGAAAATTAATTAAAACCCCCCTTGAACCTGAGAAAACTTTTATCGATGATCCGCTAAGAATGATGCGGGCTATACGTTTTGCAGCTCAATTGCAATTTAATATTGAAGAAAAAACG
Organism: Ferruginibacter sp.; assembly: GCA_043736415.1. Taxonomy (GTDB): domain Bacteria; phylum Bacteroidota; class Bacteroidia; order Chitinophagales; family Chitinophagaceae; genus Ferruginibacter. The sequence continues at coordinate 3,438 of JAYTCO010000361.1, forward strand.
TTACAGGCAATTGCTGCCAATGCAAATCGAATTAAAATAATTACCAAAGAAAGAATTACGGAGGAATTGAATAAAATATTACTCAGCAAAAAGCCATCTGTTGGTTTTGAGCTTTTGTATAAAACAGGTTTACTGGAAATAATCTTTCCTCAAATGGTTGCACTTGCGGGTGCTGAAGTTGTAGATGGTTATGGACATAAAGATAATTTTTATCACACCCTGCAGGTGGTGGATAATATTGCAAAAACTACGGATGATTTGTGGTTGAGATGGGCTGCAGTGCTGCACGATATTGCAAAGCCGGCAACAAAAAAAATGGAAGACGGTCATGGCTGGACGTTTCATGGTCATGAAGCTGTTGGTGGCAGAATGGTGCCTAAAATATTTACACAACTTAAACTGCCACAAAATGAAAAAATGAAATTTGTGCGAAAAATGGTGGAGATGCACCTTCGACCAATCAGCCTCACAAAAGAAGATATTACAGACTCTGCAATCCGTAGGTTACTGTTTGATGCCGGCGAAGACATTGACAGCCTGATGAAACTTTGCGATGCAGATATCACATCAAAAAACAAACAAAAAGTAAAACGCTTTTTAGAAAATTTTGAACTTGTCCGCAAGCGTTGTATAGAAGTAGAAGAAAGAGATAATGTAAGAAACTGGCAACCACCTATTACAGGTGAAATAATTATGGAAACCTTTTCCTTGCAGCCCTCAAAAGAAGTTGGGATTATAAAAGATGCCATCAGAAATGCAATTTTGGATGGTGAAATAACAGGTGATTTTGAGGCTGCTCATGCATTTATGCTTTTAAAAGGGAAAGAGATATTAAATTGATTTACATGGCGATTTTTATTATACTAAATTTGAATTCATTATTTAGTTGCAGTTATAACATAAAATAAATAATTTCATTACATGGCAGTTTTAAAATTTAGAATTTATTTACAGGAAGACGAAAGTGTTTACAGAGATATTGCAATAAAGCATACAGCAAATTTTAAGGAGTTTCATCATGCAATATTAATTGCTTATGAGTTTGATAATAAACACCAGGCTACATTTTACAGAAGCAACAATATATGGCAACGTGGCCGGGAAATATCTGTAGAAAAATATGAAAAGGAATACAAAGCCGAACCCCTGATAATGGAAAATACCGTGCTTGCCACAGAAATTAAAGATACCAATCAGAAATTTATTTATGAGTATGATTTTACAAAACACTGGCTTTTTACTGTTGAATTAATTAACGTAGACAAAGAAGAAAATAAAAAACTTATTTACCCGGTTTGTGTAAGAACAGAAGGAATAGCGCCATCACAATATGGTACCAAAGGCCTTATAGATAAGCGTTTGGCAGAAATGGAAGAAAAATATGATCTTAAACCTGAAGCTATGCAGGAAGGATTTAGTGAAGAAGGAGAAGAGGGGGAAGGTTTTGATGAAAATATGGAAGAATCTGAAAACGAAGGGACGGAAACGCAAGAAGACTTTTAATAATGTAACAATAAATTTTATAAACCTCACAGTATTTTTAAATAAAGCGCTGAGGTTTTTTTATTTAAAAGATGCCGATCAAATTAAATAAAGAATGACAAAAACCTGCATTGTTATTGTTGGTCCTACAGCAAGTGGCAAAACATCTGCAGCAATTGAAGTAGCGCAATATTTTAATACAGAAATTATTTCTGCAGACAGCAGACAGTGTTTTACAGAACTTGATATTGCTGTAGCAAAACCCACAGCAGCACAACTTTCCTTGGTTCCACACCACTTTATAAATTCTCACAGCATTACAGATAATGTTACAGCTGCAGATTTTGAAAGCTTTGCACTTGCGGCTACAGATAAGATATTTGAGAAAAATAACATTGCTGTTATGTGTGGTGGTACAGGGTTGTATATAAAAGCTTTTACAGAAGGGCTGGATGCAATTCCACCAACAGACAATAATATTAAAAATGAAATTGCAGAAGGTTACAAACGAGAAGGGTTGGTATGGCTGCAAAATAAAATAAAAGAAACCGATCCATTGTTTTGGGAGAAGGGTGAAATCCATAATCCGCACAGGTTAATAAGAGCTTTGGAAGTTTTTATGACTACCGGAATTTCCATCATTGTACAGCAAAAAAAAATAAAAAAAGTGCGTCCTTTTAATATTATTAAAGTGGGAATAGAAATTACCAGAGAAGTTTTGTACGATAGAATAAACAACAGGTTAGACGTAATGCAGGAGCATGGTTTAGAAAATGAAGCAAAATTACTTTACCCGAATAAGGAGTTGAATGCATTGCAAACAGTGGGTTACAGAGAATTGTTTGATTTTTTTGAAGGAAAAACTACGAGAGAAAAAGCATTTGAATTGATAAAACAAAATAGCCGTCATTATGCCAAAAGGCAACTTACCTGGTTTAAAAAAGACGAGGAAATTATCTGGCTGCCACAGGATAAAATATTGTCTTATCTACAAAATAAATTACAAAAGATTTAGCTGAAATAAAATTAAAATTTTACACCCACAGTTGCAACAATATTGCTGCTTTGCTGTTTAATTCCTGCATAAACATTTTGTAAATTCTGCAAACGGTAAGGAATATTAAAATCATTATTTATTAAATACATGTAAGTTAGGTCTACAAAAAAACCTTTGTTGCGGTAACCGAGACCCCCACTCATTGTCATCTTATTTGCTTTGGCAGGTGCGTCTTTATATGGACTACCATAATAACCAAACCCAAGCCTTCCCATTATAGTATTAAATTTAATTTCACCTCCGAGCTTAACATTTATATTGCCTTTGTAAATATCCTTTATAACATTGTTGAGTCCTTTAAAATAAGTCTGATCATCAACAGTTGGCTGTTCGGCATTGCTGTTAAAACGGGAGCCTTTGTGGTTTACAAATTCAATATCAGCAGAAACAAACCCACGTTGTTTGGTTACATCTTCAACTTCTCTAAAAACGTAAGAACCGCTTGCAATTACTCTTAATGGGGATGATTGAATATATCTTGCAACACCACGCTTTCCTTCTGTAAATAAATCTGACGATGCATTGTAAGTTTTAATTGGGTTTTCCAGTTGGGTTTGTAAAGAACTTTGTCTGGAATCTGTCAACGACATATATGATGGGGTATGCACTGCAAGCCCAAGCCGGATGTATTCTTTGGGTCTGTATATTAATCCTAACTTGGCATTTAAGCCTGCGCCTTTTGTAGTAAAATTATCAGTGTAAGTAAAAGATTTAAAATGGTTGCTGCTGTTGCTCGAAGTATCATTTTCAGAAAATACTGTATTGCTTTCAAAATTTAAAATCGGTATGCCTACAGATACGCCCCATAATAATTTTTTACCATCATTTCCAGCATAAGTAAAACCAAGTTCATACAAACCACCTTTTGTTGTTTTTATCATTTCCTGTTGCAATGCCTGGCCTGCCTCTAAAATATATTCAGGTGCGGCTTTAATAATTAAGTTATTTCCGTTGCGCACAGTATCTATTAAGTATGTATACAAAGCAGGTGCTGCTGTGTATGGAGCAATGCTGTTGGTGTTTAAAACATTATCAATACTTGTATTTAGTTTTGAAAATTCTTCAGCAAACTGCTCACTAAATGAACTGTAATTGTTTAATCCTTTAAAATGTATTACATTATTAAAATTGGTCGTTTGGGTTACTGCAAAAGAAAAAGCATTGGATTTCTTATTTTCAAATCGGTTTGGTAAAGCTATTACCAAACCCGCAGGCGCAAAATTAAACTGCTGTTTTGTATCGTTCATTAAATTTCCTCTATATGCAGTTTTTACTTTGTTAAATGCAAACCCACCGCTAATAGTAGCTTCGTTTGTTTTGTAAAAACCTATCCCCGCAGGGTTAATAAAATTTGAAGAAATATCGCCACCTAACGAACCAATAGCCCCGCCAATGGCTAATGTACGGGCAGTTCCATTTTGGGGATACCAGCTGTAACGAACGGCATCTTCGGGTATTTGTGCGTAAGTATTGGTTACAAAAAAAACCGCAGCAAGGGTTAAAATATTTTGCATAAAAAATTATTCACTTTATAAAAAAAGCAATGTTTAAAAAGATAGTTGTACAGTTATTGTCCTCTTGGTGGTCTTGGTACGCTTGATCCTGTAGAAGCAGGTGCTCCGGAATTACCACCACTATTACTATTATTTGTAGAAGGTGTATACGAACGATTTTCGTTGTATGTTCTTGTATCGTAGGTATTGTTTCTGTAAGTTTGGTTATTGCTGTTGTTATATCCTCTTACACTTATAGTTCTTGAGCTATTAGATGATTTTGAAGGCGTGTAACCTGAAACAGTATTGCTGTAAGATGCAAGATTTGTTTTACGAATCGTTGTATTTTTTGGGTTTACAAATACAGCACTCTGTCCGTAAACGGGATAAGAATAATAGTACGGATTGTAGTAATAACCGTAGTTGTAGCCGTAAGCATAAGGATTGTAAGAATAGTTGTAATCATAACGGTCATCAAGCGTGCGCCAGCGGTAATCGTATGCTGCCATGCGTATTTGCCTTTCTTCATAAACGTTATCAAGCCTTTCGTACCGGTCCGTATTTTCTACAACAACTTTTGGTTTTGAATAATATAAATCATCAGGAGTTTGGCCGCTTTTGTAAACTGCACTGCAGGATGCAAAAAAAACAATACTGCATAAAAGTAAAATGTTTTTCATCGTATAAAATTTTGTTTAAAGTTAATTGATAACCGGGACTACTTATTAAACCAGACATCTTGCGCAGGTATTTTGATGTTAAAAATGTGCTAATCCTACTGTTTATATTTTCGCAGTTTTTTCTTTTATGCTCATTTCATTTTCATTAAAAAGTTTTTTTACTTTGGGGTTTGCTACAAGCGCACCTCCTTTTACTGTAGCGCCCATTACAATTCCTGCGGAAATTAGTACACAGTTTTTTATGATGTACTGACCTAAAAGTGTTGGGACAAACAAAGTGTCCGTCCATGTTTCATCTCTAAAAATAATAAGGGGTAGGCATGCACCTATCATTTGAAAATACAGAAGGAACAATGTAAAAGGCATCCATTTGTGAAGAATAAATCCAACACCAATCATACATTCCAGCGAACCTAAAATAACCATGGCAATATGAGATGGAATTTTACCAAACGTTAGCCAGGTAATGGTTTTGGTGGCAATTTCCTCGGCTTCGCTTACTCCCGGAAAAAACTTTATAAATCCAAACCAAAAGAAGATTATACCTAATGACCAGCGCAAAATAATCAAGCCATTTCGGGCATTCCAGTTTGCAAAATTTTGAAGTTGCTGATTAAAAATATTGCTCATCTAAAAACCTGTTTGCATTAATACTCCAATGAACAAGCCAGAAAAGAAAGGGGTTATAAATTAATAAATGAGTTGTGTAAGTACAATTTTTAAATGACTGAAACAAAAATCCCTGTAGAAAACTACAGGGATTTTTGTGGTGCCCACGAAAGGAATCGAACCTTCACACCCTTGCGAATGGCAGATTTTGAGTCTGCTGCGTCTACCAATTCCGCCACATGGGCAATAACTCGAATTGCAATGTTACATTAATCATCCAACCTATCCAAAATACGTTTTAAATATTTTTTCTTGTAATAATATATTTTTAAATCGTGCAATTTTGTTTCATTCAAATCAGTTGTGTTATCAGGATTAATTAGCGCTGCAATTTGCTTTTCAAGATCATCTTCAAATTGTTGTATCTCTTTTTCAATCTCTTTGTTATCATCAAATCCTTCATTCATTTCCATCATTTCCATCAAAAAATCCGGGGGAAGATTAAATTTTTCATCCGGCGTAATAATTCCTTTCAGCCTTAAAAAATATTCTATCGTATTGTCTTTATCAGTAAATATTTTGTACCCTTTGTTTATTGCAGCAGACTGCTCCATTGCAAACTCTTTGTCTGCTTCATTTTCATTTGTATAAAAATCAGGATGAAATTTCTTTTGAAGTTCAATGTACTTTTTGCTGATTGTTTTTTTATCAACTGTAGGTGCTTCTTCCAAACCAAATAATTCGTAATAATTCATGCACAAATGTAAGCAGTAATTAAAATTTGATAAGCATCGTTTTGTATTTAATCCTGGTTAATCATTGTTAAACAGTTAGAAAATGTAAATTGCAAAAGCCAACAAAAAAATCATGATACATATTGGATTAATCGCCGAAGGAAAAATACCTGCCGACAACCGTGTGGCTCTTACACCTGCACAATGTAAATGGCTTCGTCAACATCATCCCCATATTAAAATTACCGTACAACACAGTGCTGACAGGTGTTTTACTGATAAAGAATATATTGCTGCAGGTGTAACTGTATCAGAAAATTTAGAAGATTGCGATATCATTTTGGGTATAAAAGAAGTTCCTGTTGAAATGTTGATTGAAAATAAAACCTATCTCTTTTTCTCTCACACAAAAAAATTGCAGCCATCTAATCAACACTTATTACAGACTATGATTAAAAAGAATATTACGCTTATTGATTATGAATGTCTGGAGCATGAGGATGGTACTCGTATTATTGGATTTGGCTTTTTTGCCGGTATTGTGGGTGCACACAATGGTATGATGGCTTATGGAAACAGAACAGGTTCTTTTAAACTGGAAAGAGTTAATTCCGGCAAAAATTTTCAACATTTAATTCATACTTATTTTGGGTTAAAGTTACCCGCTGTAAAAATTGCAGTAGCCGGTAGTGGGAGAGTTGCACATGGTGTTTTGGAGATTATGAATTTGATGGGAATACATGAAGTGGAACCTGAAGATTATTGTGAAAAAGAATTTGTGTATCCGGTTTATGTTCATTTAAAAGGTGCGGATTTATATTCATCTAAAATAGACAGAAGCTATAACAGAAAGGACTTTCATGCAAATCCTGAAAATTATGAGTCTGTATTTTTAAATTATATTTCTCATACAGATATATTGATGAATGGCGTTTATTGGGAAAAAACAATACCACGGTTATTTAACTTAGAAGATATAGCAAAGGACAATTTTAGAATAAAAATCATTGCAGATATTACCGATGATATGGGTGGCTCGGTGCCTTGTAATATTGGCGATTCTACGATTGAAAATCCAGTCTATGGAGTTGATAAAATAACCTTTAAAAAAACTGCTCCTTACCTGGAAAATTCTGTAGATGTAATGGCTGTGGGAAACCTGCCAAACGAATTGCCAAGAGATGCAAGCAGATATTTTGGTGAGCAGCTTATTAAATATGTGTTTACAGATTTGTTTAGCGGTGAGGAAAGCCGTTTAATAAATACCGCAACAATCATTAAAAAAGGAAAATTAAATGAGGGGTATGAGTATATGGAGGAATATGCGGAAACACCCTAAATCCCCCTGAAGGGGACTTTGATACTCTGAAAATTAAGACAGTTTTTAAATTTTTTGGAAGCAGAAAATTATAGATTATTGCTATAATCAATTACATAATGTTTGAATCAATCTTCTATATCCCCTCTCTCTGCGGGGAGATAGAGAGGGATGTAAAGGGTCTTCATATAACCCAATCAACAATTTGATTTTCCCACTCTTTTTTAAAGGGAGAAGCAACCATAATATAATTATCGGCATAACCTTCCATCATCCCATTTTTGTTTACATGTTCAAACAAAACTTTCCTTGTCTGCCCAATATGTTGTTGTGTAAACGCCTGCATTTTTTCGTAGCTAAGGTTACGTAATATTTTATTGCGTTCATTTCTTATTCGCATAGGTACAACAGGTGAAATTGTAAGCGCATGCGTATTGTCTCTTTCTGAGTAAGTAAATACATGGAGGTAAGAAATATCCAGTTCTTTAAGGAAGTTTACTGTTTCTAAAAAATCCTCATCCGTTTCTCCCGGAAAACCAACAATTACATCAACACCAATACAACAATGCGGCATTAATAATTTTATAAGTCCAATTTTTTCTGCGTACAATTCTTTTTTATACCTGCGGCGCATTGCAGCCAAAGTATTGTTGCTGCCGCTTTGCAAAGGAATATGAAAGTGCGGCATAAAATGTTTGCTGTTGCTTACAAATTCAATTATTTCGTTGCTTAATAAATTCGGTTCAATTGAAGAGATTCTGTAGCGTTCAATACCGGGTAACGCATCCAATTCTTTTATAAGATCAAAAAAGTTTTCGCCGTGTTTTTTGCCACCTGTGTATCCTTTTCCAAAGTCACCAAGGTTAATGCCCGTCAATACAATTTCTTTTGCGCCGACTGCTGTTATTGCTTTTACGTTTTCAATTACATTATTTATTTCGTCGCTTCTGCTCTTACCACGGGCCATGGGAATGGTACAAAAACTGCAGTTGTAATCACAACCATCCTGTACTTTTAAAAATATTCTTGTGCGTTCATTTATGGAATGGGAGGGTACAAAAATATTCACATCTTCTACATCGCAACTGCAAATTTTAGTTGCATCATTTTTAGAAATCTCTTTTAAATGCTGCGCAATATTAAATTTTTCTGCAGCGCCCAATACAAGGTCTACACCCGGTATTGCTGCAATTTCATCTGGTTTTAACTGGGCATAACATCCGGTAATAACTACCAATGCTTCCGGAGCTTTGCGTTGAATTTTTCTAACGATTTGCCTGCATTCCTTGTCAGCATTTTCAGTAACAGAACAGGTATTTATCACATAAACATCAGCTATCTCATCAAAATCTTTTTTGGCAAAACCATCATTTTCTAACATACGACCAAGCGCAGTGGTTTCACTGAAGTTTAATTTACAGCCTAATGTATGGAGGGCAACTGTTTTTTGCATTGAGTGGCAAAACTAAGCAAAATTACTGCTTGGTGTTTGTCAGAAACTGTAAAATGGAATTGAATAAAGTTTTATAAACAGGTATGTATAATTTTAATAATTACGGTGACTTACTCATAAAGGAAGTAAATTATGAGTCCATAATATTTGAAAGAGTATTTTGTACTTTTGAAAAAAAAGTTGTACAAAGGATATATTTTAAGAAAAAACCTGCCGGATCAAAAGATGGTTGCAGCTTTTACTGAAAAACTTTATCAGTATCTATTTCCATTGGTAGAAAACGAAGAAGATTTTTTAATAAACCATGCAAACAGGGAAATTGACTTAAAGCTTACTTTAAATTCATTGCTTACAACATGTGTTGCTGATAACAAAACATCAATTAATTCCATCCTAAATAATTTTTTTGAACTGTTACCGGCAACAACAGAAAAACTGGTGAATGATGCACAGTTTATTTTAGATTACGATCCCGCAGCAAAAACGCTTGAAGAAATAATATTAAGTTATCCCGGTTTTTATGCTATTGCCATTTACAGGCTGGCGCACATCTTATATGAACAAAACATTTCTATTTTGCCCCGAATGATGAGTGAACAGGCACACAGCAAAACCGGTATTGATATTAACGCCGGAGCAAAAATCGGTTTTCCTTTTTTTATTGATCATGGCACGGGAATAGTTGTTGGAGAAACAACTGTTATTGGCAACTATGTAAAATTATACCAGGGAGTTACGCTTGGTGCATTGGCAGTGCGCAAAGAAGATGCTGCTATTAAAAGACATCCAACAATAGAAGACAATGTGGTGATTTATGCAGGCAGTACTATTTTAGGCGGAGAAACAACTGTAGGGCACGACTGTATAATTGGTGGCAATACATGGATAACCCAAAGCATTCCATCTTTTAGCGTGGTTTATCACACTACACAAACGGTAGTAAAAGACAGAAGAGATTTTAATGAACCAATAAATTTTATCATTTAAAAAAACAGATTATGAAAGTCGCAAATATTTTAGAAACGATTGGTAACACCCCCCACGTAAAAATAAATCGCTTATATCCTGATAACATTCATGTTTACACAAAACTTGAAAAAACAAACCCAAGCGGAAGTATTAAAGACAGAATTGCATTGGCAATGATTGAAGATGCAGAACAAAAAGGTTTGATAAACAAAGACACTACCATAATAGAACCAACATCTGGCAATACAGGAATTGGCTTGGCAATGGTAGCTGCTGTAAAAGGATACAAAATAATTTTAGTGATGCCGGAAAGTATGAGCGTGGAACGCAGAAAATTGATGAGTGTTTATGGTGCAAGTTTTGAATTAACTGCAAGAGAATTGGGGATGAAAGGGGCAATAGCAAAAGCTACAGAGCTTGTTGCAGCAACGCCTAATGCATGGATGCCACAGCAGTTTGATAACCCAGCAAACATTGATATACACGTAAAAACAACCGCAGAAGAAATAGTAAAAGATTTTCCGGAAGGAATAGATTTTTTGATAACAGGTGTTGGAACCGGTGGGCATATAACCGGAGTGGCAGAAGTTTTAAAGAAACATTTTCCAGCAATAAAAGTATTTGCTGTAGAGCCTGAATTGTCGCCGGTTATAAGTGGTGGAAGTCCTGCTCCGCATCCTTTACAGGGAATAGGCGCAGGTTTTATTCCCGGCAATTTACATAAAGAAATTTTAGACGGAGTGATACAGGTTGGTAAAGAAGAATCTTACGAATATGCAAAGAGAGCTGCCAGTGAAGAAGGAATTTTTCAGGGCATTTCCAGCGGTGCAACAATGGCAGCATTGGCAAAAAAATTACCTGAAATACCTGCAGGTAGCACAGTACTTTTATTTAATTATGATACGGGGGAAAGATATTTAAGTATTGAAGGGTTGTTTTAAAATGGTATAAATAATTTAGGGGCGGAGGTGTAAACATTCGCTGCCCATTATATTAAAACAGACAAACAAATAACAGAAATTAATTTCTAAAAACCTATTTATCTTTATTAAAAAATTATGGGGTTAACATATGCAGATATTGAGCTTTTTAATTATGCTGATGAAACACTTAATGAGGATGGTTATTTACCAAAAGAAAAAATCAGAAAAGTTTTAATTAGGGCAATGGCAGATTCTGGCGCAATAAGACTGGCAATAAATGAAACCATAAAACAACAACTGGGGCTAAGGGTAAGACAAAAATTAAATATTTCATTGGCAGATGGCACAAAAAGAACGCTTGACGTAGCAGGTCCTATAAGAATAAAATTTAAAGATAGAGATTGCATAACCGATGCTTTTGTGTTACCTGATAACGAAGAGCCCTTAATAGGGGCAGTACCGATGGAATTAATGGATCTTGTAATAATACCTGCCGAAAATAAATTGGTTTATAATCCATTACATCCTGATGGGCCACTTTATTCTATGAAATAATATATTTATAATTTTTAGAAATATTATTACAAATCCTTTCAGTTTCATCTATGACATAAATACCTTTCATTTTTTTAAATTCATAACTTGCAGCGGTGAAAAACAAAAGTTATCCTTTATTAATTTTAGTAGTTGCTGTTTTGTTGTTTTTTTGGGTAAAGAAAAACCAGCGGGGCAAACAGACAGGCCGTGTTACAGTAGATGCAGTTAAGGATGATTATTATGCTCTTAGATCAGGCAACAAAACGATTAAATACAGCCGTCATGCGAAGTGCAGAATGGATTGCAGACATATTGATGAAAGCGAGGTAAAAGAAATTTTAGAGAAGGGCGAAATAAATTATAACAAAGAAGAAAAGAGCGAAAAAGGGATAACTTATCCTTTGGAAGGTACAACGCATGACGGGCAACATGTACGAATTGTTTTTGCGCCGAAAGAAAAAGAAATTGTAGTTGTAACTGCAATAGATTTAGACAAGGATTGGCCATGCGGAAATTGTAATTAGAATGGTAAATACTTCGATTAAATGATTTTAATCATATCGGTATTTTTAAAAGCAAACAGAAGTGTATTTTCTACAGGATATATTTTAAAAAAAGAGCGGAATTTTAGTATGAAGTTTAAATCTTTTCTGGCAAAACCTTTTGCCGTTTATATACAAAAGCAAATAAAAAAGGGGATGGCAACCGCTGTTGCAGATCAGGAAGCAATGTTAATTTCTCTTGTAAAATCCGCAGGCAAAACATTGTTTGGTACAGATCATTCTTTTTCTCAGATAAAAACACACGAAGATTTTGTAAAACTTGTTCCAATTAGAGATTACGAGGCATTAAAACCTTACATCGAAAAAATAAAAGAAGGCAAACAGAATATTTTGTGGAAGGGACAGCCAATTTATTTTGCCAAAACAAGCGGTACAACAAGCGGGGTAAAATATATCCCAATAACAAAAGATTCCATACCAAACCACATTAATACTGCCCGCAATGCATTGCTTTGTTATATGGTTGAAAGTGGCAATACAAAATTTGCAAACGGTAAAGTAATTTTCTTAAGCGGTTCTCCGGTATTGGAAAGAGTAGGTGGCATCCCAACCGGCCGTTTGAGCGGAATTGTAAATCATCATATTCCACTTTATTTACGAAGCAACCAGCTGCCAAAATATGAAACAAACTGTATTGAAGACTGGGAAGAAAAAGTAGAAAAAATAGTTGATGAAACTATTGATGAAAACATGACACTAATTAGTGGAATACCTCCTTGGGTGCAAATGTATTTTGATAAACTGGAGGAACGTTCCGGAAAAAAAATTGGTGATCTTTTTCCAAACTTAAGTGTGTTGGTGCAGGGTGGCGTAAATTATGAACCCTACAAAGCCAAGCTTATGGAAAGTATTGGGCGCCCGATTGATACTATTGAACTATATCCTGCAAGTGAGGGCTTCTTTGCGTTTCAGGACTCGCAAAAAGCAAAAGGCATGTTGCTGAATACTTGCAGCGGAATATTTTTTGAATTTGTACCAGTAAATGAACTTCAAAATGAAAACCCAAAAAGACTTACCTTAAAAGATGTGCAGATTGGAGAAAATTATGCATTAATAATATCAAACAATGCCGGCTTGTGGGCATATAATATTGGCGATACAGTAAAGTTTGTTTCAACTAATCCATATCGAATTGTAGTAACGGGTAGAATAAAACATTTTATTTCTGCCTTTGGCGAACATGTAATTGTGGAAGAAGCTGAACATGCAATTTTAAAAACAACATCGGAAGAAAATGTGCGCATAAATGAATTTACTGTAGCGCCGTTTGTTTCTTTGGATAAAGGGAAAAGTTACCACGAATGGTTTATAGAGTTTGATGAAATACCTGAAGACTTAAAATTGTTTGCACAGAAACTGGATGATAATCTGCGGAATAAAAATGCCTATTATGATGATCTCATTAAAGGTAATATTCTGGATGTTTTAAAAATTACGCCTGTGCCAAAAGACGGCTTTAAAAATTATATGAGAAGTGTAGGTAAACTTGGCGGGCAAAATAAAGTACCCAAACTTAGCAATGACAGGGAAATTGCAAAGTGTATTGAAAATTTAACGACAGTTAATTAGGTAAACGTTTTAAAGATTCTTTAAGGTTACTTTATGAATTTACGGTTATTCGGCAATAAATAAAAGACTACATTGCCGCCTTTCTACATTTAAACAATCACATTATTTATGGCTGAAGAAGGGCAAAAAAGGCGCATTGCAATTTTCGGATCCACAGGATCGATTGGTACGCAGGCCCTTGAAGTAATTCGTGCACATAAAAATGTGTTGGAAGCAGAGATATTAACTGCGCAGACAAATGCTGATTTGCTTATAAAACAGGCATTGGAATTTTTACCAAATGCAGTTGTTATTGGTGATGAAACAAAATATGAACAGGTTAAAGAAGCACTTTCTGCAACATCAATAAAAGTTTTTGCAGGGGAAAATGCTTTGGAAGAAGTTGCGGATTTTGATACTTACGATGTAATGCTTACCGCAATTGTTGGTTTTGCAGGTTTAAAATCTACACTTAAAGGTGTAAAAAAAGGAAAAGTTATTGCACTTGCCAATAAAGAAACGCTGGTAGTTGCAGGAGATATTGTAATGCAGCAGGCCTTTGAAAACCGCTCTCCGATAATTCCTGTAGACAGTGAACATTCTGCTATATTCCAGTGCCTTATTGGTGAAGCCCGTAATCCCATCGAAAAAATAATTCTTACAGCCAGTGGCGGACCTTTTTTAGGGAAAAAGCCTAATTTTTTAGTCAACGTAAAAAGAGATCATGCTTTGCAACATCCTAATTGGAGTATGGGTGCAAAAATTTCAATTGACTCTGCAACACTTATGAACAAGGGGCTGGAGATGATAGAAGCTAAATGGCTTTTTAATTTAAAGCCTGAACAAATAGAAGTGGTGGTGCATCCTCAAAGTATTGTACACAGCATGGTACAGTTTGAAGATGGAAGTATAAAAGCACAAATGGGTTTGCCGGATATGAAGTTGCCCATACAATATGCATTAGGTTTTCCTGAACGGATGAAAAATGATTTCCCGAGGTTTAGTTTTAAAAAATACCCAAGCCTAACTTTTGAGGAACCGGATTATAAAACTTTCAGGAATCTTGGTCTTGCAATAGACGCTTTAAAAGCCGGTGGTAACAAGCCTTGTGTGCTGAATGCTGCAAATGAAATAGCAGTATGGGCATTTTTAAAAAACCGGATTGGGTTTTTAGATATTACAGCCGTGGTAGAAAAAACAATGGAGAAAATACCTTTTATAGAAAAACCAACGATAGATGAATATTATGAAAGCGATGGGGAGGCCCGTAACTTTGCTGCAAGCGTAATGAAGATGTGAATGGTGAATGGTGAGTTGTGAATGGTGAGTGTATAATGATGAATGATGAGTGATGAATAGTGATGAATGATTACATTTTTTATATGATACCTTAAAACTTTTTTTATAAAAAATAACACCTTAAAATAACACCTTAATATTTTACCAAGAACTAATAATTCAGAACTAATAATTCAGAACTTATAACTCATAACTCACTAACATAAATGATACTTTTAGCAATTGAATGGGGCAGTGTAGGATTAAAAGCTGCTCAATTACTTTTATCTCTCTCGATACTTGTGGTTCTACACGAATTTGGCCATTACATTACCGCAAAATGGTTTAAGTGCAGGGTGGAGAAATTCTATCTTTTCTTCGATCCATGGTTTTCCATATTTAAAAAGAAAATCGGTGAAACTGAATATGGTATTGGATGGTTGCCTCTTGGCGGTTATGTAAAAATATCCGGAATGGTTGATGAGAGCATGGATAAAGACCAGCTGAATAAACCTGCACAACCATGGGAATTTAGAAGCAAGCCTGCCTGGCAACGTTTAATTATAATGCTTGGTGGAGTTACTGTAAATGTGTTGCTCGCTTTCGTTATCTACGCAGGAATTTTAATGCATTGGGGCGAAGAAAAAATACCTAATTCATCTTTAAAAAATGGTGTGTGGGTTTCAGATTCGTTGATGTATGATATTGGACTTAGGAGCGGGGATAAAATTGTTTCTGTAAATGGCGATTCAATTAAATATTTTGATGATGTTGCTAAAAAAATATTGTTTAGTGGTGGTGGAAAAATTGAAGTGCTAAGGAATGATAAACCAACGAATGTAACTATTCCGGTAGGTCTTATAGGACAGCTAGTTGAAAAAAAGAGATCTAAAATACCTTTATTGTTACAACGTATCCCAACCATAATGGGAAGTTTTGAAAAAGCAGATACCTCGCCTGCAAAAAAAGCAGGTTTAAAAGAATGGGATAGAATTGTAAAAGTAGATTCTGTTCCTGTACAATTTTTAGATGAGGCATCTGCATATTTTTCGCAACATAAAAACAAGGAGGTTGCCTTAACGGTAGAAAGAAATGGTTCTTTTGTTATGCTTCCGGTTGCAGTTAATGATGATGGAAAAATAGGACCTACCCTACCTTCAAGAGAACAAATGGATAGCCTTGGTTATTTTAAAACAGAGCATACCAGTTATTCTTTTTTTAAAGCTTTTCCTGCGGGAGTAAAATTGGCTTATGTAAAACTGGGCGAATATATTCAACAGTTTAAACTAATATTCCAACCTTCTACGGGTGCGTATAAAGGGGTTGGTGGCTTTAAATCTATGGGTTCTGTTTTTTCAGGTAATACATGGGACTGGGAACAGTTTTGGAACATTACTGCATTCTTTTCAATTGTTCTTGCATTTATGAATCTGCTACCAATTCCTGCATTAGATGGCGGGCATGTATTATTTACTTTAATAGAAATGGTTACAGGTAGAAAGCCAAGCGAAAAGTTTTTGGAATATGCGCAGATTGCAGGGATGATAATCCTCCTTTCTCTAATGCTTTATGCTAACGGAAATGACTGGCTTGGCTGGGGAAGAGGGAAGGGATAGATTTCAGATTTTGGATATTAGATTTCAGATTTGACACAAAAAATGAAAGACAAAAGAATAAAGACAAAAGAATAAAGACACAAGACAAAAAAAATAGTACAAAAACATTTAATTATTCTTGCTTAGTCTCCTAATTCCAAATTCCCAAATCCAAATTCCAAACTTCAAATTCATCATTCATAATAAAAACTCTTGCGCTTCTTTTCTAAAATAGTTTTTATCTGTAATATCTGTTTCATTATTTCTGCGGTAATGCGGTTAGTGGAGTTTGGTATGCGCAAAAATGGCAATGTAAATGCGGTAATTCCTTTGCAGGCCATTGAAGGAACTATTGTGATATTAGGTTTTATAGTTGCCATTTTATTAAATGCAGCCTTTCTTTTTATTGTATTATATAGAAAGTCAAATAGAAAATCTTTGCCGGTGAGTCCTTTTTTATTGTGGTTCAATTTGATGCTGTTTCCTGTTGAAGTTTGGTATTCTTTTTTTGTAAGGCATTAGCTTAGGTTTATGAAAGATCAGAAGAACAGGGTTTAATATTTAATTGCTGTTCATGTAAAATGATTTGCATTTGTTGTAAATTTATTTTTATGATTACCAACATTCTAAAAGATAAGCCTACAAAATTATTCATAAGTATTACTGCTTTTTTTGTTGCAAATGCGCTCATTGCTGAATGTATTGGCGGTAAAATATTTTCTTTGGAAAAAGTGTTTGGTATGACGCCATCCAATTTTTCTTTATTTGGTGAAAGTGGTTTATCAATCAGCCTGACCTGCGGCGTTTTATTGTGGCCATTGGAGTTTATTATCACAGATATTGTAAACGAATACTATGGTCCAAAAGCAGTAAGACAAATCTCTTACATTGCCGTAGCCCTTATTGCTTATGCTTTTTTAATGTTTTTTTTAGCCATGAGTGTGCCTGGTGCCGATTTTTGGTATGGTACCAATGTTGATAAAGGAGTACCGAATATGGGAAGCGCCTTTAACGCTGTGTTTGGGCAAGGCATGTGGATTATTTTAGGAAGTCTTGCTGCATTTATGGTAAGCCAGTTGGTAGATGTATTTGTTTTTCACAAAATAAAAAAAGTAACCGGCGAAAAGAAAGTTTGGCTTCGTGCAACAGGGTCAACGTTGGTTTCGCAGCTTGTTGACAGTTTTATTGTACTTTTTGTAGCTTTTTATTTAGGGCAGGGCTGGAGCATGCAAAAAGTGCTTGCCATTTGTATGGTTAATTACAGTTATAAATCTCTAATGGCCATTATACTTACACCTGTTATTTATTTTATGGAACACCGAATGGAAAAGTACCTTGGGAAAGAAATCGCTTACAAAATGAAACAAGCTGCTATGGGAAAGAATGAAGAGTAAATTTTTTTTCATTCAATCTATTGAAGTATGGCTTCCTGATTTAAAGAAATATTAGGCAAAAAGGTATTCCTATTTTATAATCATCACCCT
>JAYTCO010000362.1:0-8680 GCA_043736415.1 Ferruginibacter sp.
TTGTGCTGACATTACCTGCTTTAAACTTTCGTTTTGTTGCTGTTATTTCCAAACTTTCAAAGATCTTATTCTCTACTTATTTTCTCACCCATTTTTCGAGGCGGGGTGCAAAAGTATAAAACTTATTTCTATTAATCTAATTTATTTTATTGTTTTTACTCCTCTTTCTTTATCACTTTAGATAAAATCTTTACCCCCTTTTTTTCTTGCGGAGTGCAAAGGTAAGGATGTATATTTCCGTAGCCAAACTTTTTAAAAGTATTTTACAATAATTTTTAGAAAAGTTGGAAAAATATAAAATAGGTTTTCTCTACAATGCAGCGGGTAAAAGGCTTGTGGAGCAATTATAAAAAATAAAAAAATATCTAAGAATAAAAAATGCACCCTTATGAGGCTGCATTTTTATATAATATTAATTGAACTTTTTTTATTTAATTAAGCTACTTTAAGCATACTTAATTTGCTTGTATTAAATTTCCTTTGGGCATACTCCAAAGTAACATTGAATGATTTTACTTTTTGGCTGGGCAGTTCATACATAGCATCTGTTAAAATACTCTCACAAATACTGCGCAAGCCTCTAGCACCAAGTTTGTATTCTAAAGCTTTTTGAACCATAAAGTCTAGAACCGGCTTTTCAATATTTAAAGCTATTCCTTCTATCTCAAATAATTTTGTAAACTGTTTGATTAAAGAGTTTTTAGGCTCAGTTAAGATGTTTTTTAAAGTTTCAGCATCTAAAGGATTTAGATAAGTTACAATAGGTAGACGCCCTAAAAGTTCCGGGATTAACCCAAAGGTTTTTAAATCTGGTGCACTTATATATTGAAGCAGATTGTCTTCCTGAAATTGCTGAAGGTCTTTGTTTACATTAAAACCTATTGCATTGGTATTTACCCTGCGAGCTATAATTTTATCTATCCCACTAAAAGCACCTCCACATATAAAAAGAATATTTTGGGTATTAACTTTTACCAGTTTTTGTTCCGGATGTTTTCGACCACCCTGTGGGGGCACTAAAACTTCACTGCCTTCCAAAAGTTTTAAAAGTCCTTGCTGTACACCTTCGCCGCTTACATCTCTTGTTATGCTTGGGTTATCGCTTTTACGAGCAACTTTGTCAATTTCATCAATAAAAACAATTCCTTTTTCAGCTGCAGCAACATCATAATTACATGCCTGAAGTAACCTGCTCAGCATACTTTCTACATCCTCCCCTACATACCCTGCTTCTGTAAAAACAGTAGCATCTACAATTGCAAAAGGAACATTAAGCATTCTAGCAATAGTTTTAGCAAGTAAAGTTTTACCTGTACCCGTTTCACCAACCATGATGATATTGCTCTTTTCTATTTCAACATCGTTGTCAAATTTTTGATTGAGTCTTTTGTAATGATTGTAAACTGCTACAGCAAGTATTTTTTTTGCATCGTCCTGCCCAATAACATACTCATCTAAAAACTTCTTTATTTCCATTGGTTTTTTTACGGTCAGTTTGTAAGATGAAGTAGCCTTCTCTTCAATGGGACCACCAATTTCCTGACCAATAATTTCTTTTGCATGTTCTACACAATTCTCACAAATATGACCGTCCTGACCTGCAATTAAAATTTTTACTTCATCTCTGCTTCTCCCACAAAAAGAACAATGAAGGATTTGTTGTTTAGCCATAATAATTTTTATTTTACTTTCTTGACATGCTTTATTAAAAGCAATTTGCAAAGATAAGGAGCTCTACACCCATATTTAGGACAATAAATTTTAGTGCATTGTTGCATTTCTTGTTAATACTTTTATTTACACGAGAAAGGGTTTGCAAAGCATAATTACTCTGCAAACCCTTCTATTATTACTGAAATTACAATTTATCGATCAACCCATCAACTATGCCATAAGAAACAGATTCTTTTGCATCCATCCAATAATCCCTGTCAAAATCCTTTAATATTTGTTCTTTTGTTTTAGCACAATTTTTTGCCAGTATTTCTGCACCCAATTCTTTTACTTTTTGCATTTGTATAGCCATAATTTCTAAATCAGCACTTACTCCCTGACCACCTCCACTTGGCTGGTGTATCATAACCTGTCCATTTGGAAACATATATCGTTTCCCTTTTTCGCCTCCACTTAATAAAATGCTTCCCATACTTGCTGCCATGCCCATACAAACTGTGCTTACAGGAGAGGATATCATTTGCATTGTATCATAAATTACCATACCGCTGGTAACTACACCACCCGGACTATTAATATAAAAAGTTATCTCTTTTCCAGGATCAATAGCTTCTAAATACATTAATCGATTGGTAATGTCTTTTGCACTTTTATCATCCACTGCACCCCACAAAAAGATTTTTCGCTGTTCGATAAATTTTTTATCAAACTGCCAGCCTGACATCATTTTTTCCATTGGACTTTCGGGCATTTCCTTTGGATTTTCTTCTTCATCATCAAGACGAATATTTTTATAATAAGTATTCATTATTTATGATTGTTGTTTGTTTTTTAATTTTTTACATTTACCTATCACATTTTTAAAACATGTTGTCTTCTATCTGATGAAAAAAGATTTAATGGTGAAATGTGCGACGCCACCGAAGTTCAATTTAGCTGTGTTTTTGTTGGGCTAAAAAGCTTGCTTTTAAACTTAATAATTCCTTAATCTTTTTTAAGTTTACGGGAATTTATTAAAAGCACTTCATCTATAAGACCATATTCTTTAGCTTCGGTTGATGTCATCCATTTATCTCTTTGGCAATCTTCGGCAATTCTTTCAATTGTTTGACCTGTATGCAAAGAAATAATACTATATAATTCGTGCTTTACTTTTTTTACTTCATTCACAGTTATTTCAACATCACTTGCCTGGCCCATTGCACCTGCACTTGGCTGATGCATCATTATACGGCTGTGTTTTAATGCAGTCCTTTTACCTTTTGCACCTGCGCACATTAAAACCTGACCCATACTTGCTGCCATACCTGTGCAAATTGTAGCAATATCTGGAGTAATAAACTGCATGGTATCATACATTCCTAAACCTGCATAAACACCTCCTCCCGGACAGTTTATATACATCTGTATATCTCTTACACGATCTGTGCTTTCTAAAAACAATAATTGTGCGGTAACGATATTGGCAACCTCATCGTTAATTGGGTATCCCAAAAAAATGATACGATCCATCATTAGACGGCTGTAAACATCCATGATTGCTACATTCATGGGGCGCTCCTCAATAATGTTCGGTGTAAGATTGGTTACGTTGTGCTTTATATATCCATCAAGTGTGTTGCTGCTTATACCCTTATGCTTTACGGCATAATTTTCAAATTCTTTTCCAAAATTCATACTGAATAAATTAGTTGAGCAAATATATTGTTTAATTATTTTTTTTGTTATCTAAGCAGTGAATAGTCAAAAATTATTCCCTTAAAAGATACATGACATAATTGCGTAACTTTTATAAAAAGCAGGGGCAAAAAAAAAGCCCTCTGAAATAGAGAGCTGTGTAAACTTTATAATTGCAAACTGCAAATAGTCTATTTTATTTTTTTGAACCGTGCTCATCAGAAACAGAAAGCTTATGACGGCCCTTTGCTCTACGACTTGCTAATACTTTACGGCCATTGGCTGTAGACATGCGCTCACGAAAACCGTGAACAGATTTTCTGCGGCGTGTATGGGGTTGATAGGTTCTTTTTTTTCCTGGCATTATATAGTTTTTTTCCTTTTACAAAAATTGTTTGTTTGTTATTGCATGTAGGGCACCATCCCTATAGCTTGTGAAAGGATTGCAAAAGTAACAGAATATGTTGAAATATGTAAGGTTTTTAAAGATTTATTTTACCTGCAGTGACAGGCTCTCCAAAGAATGATGAAGCATGTTCATTAAAATTAATTTCATCACCTGTAGTAAAAAACAATCGCTTTTTAGTTTTACTGCATAAATCATTTAATTTTTGATGATTATTGAGGTATTTTTTTAAGCTCTTTGCAACAATTTCACCTTGCGAAATAATGGTTATGTTAGCGGGTACAAACTGTTTTATTTTGTTTAATAAAAGGGGGTAATGCGTACAAGCCAAAAGAATACAGTCAATTTTATCATCCATATCCAATAAATTCTCAATATTCTTTTTTACAGGTTCATCAGCTTCAGCACTGTTCTGTTTTCCACTTTCAACCAAATCAACCCATTGAGGTGAAGCGAGTTGAGATACAACTATTTCGGGATGAAATTTTTGTATTTCTAATACATATGAATTTGACTGAACAGTACCCACTGTAGCCAAAATACCAATATGTTTTGAGTCAGAATATTCATTAATAATTTCTGATGTTGGCCTTATTACTCCTAAAACTCTTTTTGAAGAACCTAAAAAAGGCAAATCGTTTTGTTGGATTGTGCGAAGTGCTTTTGCAGATGCTGTATTACATGCTAAAATAACGAGTGGACAACCCTGATCAAAAAGCCATTTGACAGCCTGCAATGTATATTCGTAAACGGTTTGAAAAGGTAACGGACCATAAGGAGTTCTAGCATTATCACCTAAGTAAATAAAATCATATTCAGGTAAAAGCTTACAAATCTCTTTAAGAACTGTAAGCCCGCCGTAACCACTGTCAAAAACACCTATTGATTTTTTAGTCATAATTGGATGCATAATAATCATAATAGATTATATAAAAAATCCCGACCAATTTTGGATGGCCGGGATAAATAACAAAAACTTTTTTTTACAATTTTATAATGCCGCCACTTGCAATTTTATTGCCAGACGCATCTCTTAAAACAAGCAGATAGTTTCCCTTGATAAAAGCAGATAAATCTAAGTTTATAAAAGCATAGTTGCCTGCTACACTAAATGTTTTGGTCAACAGCTTTTCGCCCTTACTATCATATAAAGAAATTATTCGGATTTGAGCTGCAGTAGTAGAACTATAAAAACTTACTTTGACTAAACCCTGTGTAGGATTGGGTGATATAAACAATCTGCCTCTTTCACTTGTAATATCAGAAACAGTGATTGAATTAGAAATTCCTACACAACCTGTAGCAACATCAAAAACGGTAACCTGATAAGTACCGAATTCATCTAATAACCCATTTGCTTTTGTAATTGAATTAGAAGTAACATTAGTCAAAAGAACATTATTCCTTTTCCATTGATAGGTATAATTGCCACTAGGATTTACAGTTACAAACAAACTCCCATTTGTTGAAGGATTAAAAGCAATTGACGGTGCTGAAGAAAGCAAAACAGATGGTGAAGTCCCAACTTTTGCAGTTACACTATTAGAAGTGACACTCCCACAAGAACCTGCAGAAATTATAACCCTATATTTATAATTTGCCATTGCAGTTGTAAGATTATTTATAATAACGGTAGCTGAATTGGCACCGGCTAAGTTAGAGTAAGTCAATCCTCCATCCATACTAACCTGCCATTGATATACTAATCCTGTTCCTGTTGCTGCAACCGTAAATGTTGCTGTTGTAGTACACGATGTAATATTATTAGGCTGTCCTGTTATAGCAGGTCCGGCAGTTATATTTACAACAATTGAAGCTCTTGGTCCTTCACATAATCCCGTAGTTTGACTTACATAATATGTTGTGCTACCAGCTGCAGTTGTTGATGGGATAGGTACTGTTGTTGATGAAGTACCCCCTGTTGCAACTGTATACCATTTAAGATTAACACCCGTTGCAGAAAGGGCGGTTGCATTTGCTGCACCCTGGCAATATGTAACAGTTGAAGTTACGGCAGGTGCAGAAGGTGTAGAATTTACAGTAACAGTAATTGAAGCTCTGTTTCCTTCGCACCCGTTTACCGTTTGGCTAACATAATAAGTTATATCTCCAACATTGGATGTTGATGGAATAGGTGCAGTTGTTGAGCCTACCCCTCCCATTGCTACAGTATACCAAAGCAACCCGACACCATTTGCTGTAAGTGCAGGTGCTGTAAATCCTTGACAATAAGTAAATGTGTTGTTATTTACTGTGGGTGCAGCAGGCAGCGCATTAACTGAAATAGATCCGTTAGTTGTAATTCCTCCAGTAGCGGTTATTGTGTAATTAAATGTACCGGCAGCAGCAGGGATACCATTTATTGTATAAGATCCGTTTGTCCCACCTGAGTAAGTACCTGAAACTCCAGAAGGCAACCCGGTTACCGTTGCACCTGTTACACCACCTGCAGTTATATAAGTAATGCTTGTTATTGCATTACCTAAACATATTGCTTGATTTGTTGTAGAAGCGGGTGAAGTTTGTGTAATTGATGGCGGGGTCACTACAGTAATTGTTCCTGAACGGCTTTGGGTGCCACAACCTCCAAAAGTTGTAATTGAATAATTATAAGTTCCCGCAGTTGTAGATGAACCGCTTATTGTTACATTGCCATTTGTGCCTCCTGCATATGTGCCGGTGATACCAGCCGGTAAGCCAGTAACAACCACACCCGTAACGCCATTTGTAGTGCTATAGATAATATTAGTAATTGCTGTATTAATATTTACGGTTTGAGAGGTTGTAATTGCAGGTGAAGTAAGTGTTAATGTAACATTATCATTTACATTAATAGTACCTGCAGAATTTGCTGAAGATGAACCTCCGGACGTAGCAACAGTAAAATTAAATGAACCCGTAACAGTAGGCGTTCCTGCAATTGTAAAAGTTCCATTTGTGCCACCAGAATAGGAGCCTGTAACGCCCGACGGCAAACCTGTAACTGTAACCCCTGTTACACCACCTGCAGCTGAATATATAATGTTACTTATTGCTGTATTCAAACAGATTATTTGAGTATTTGAACCTGCTGAAGAAGTCAGCGTAATTGAAGGACCATTCACAACAGTAATTGTTCCTGTTAGTGTTTGAACACCACAACCACCGGCAGTAGTAACTGTATAATTAAAAGTTCCTGCTTGTGTAGGTATACCACTTATTGTAGATGTCCCGTTAGTGCCACCGGAATAACTACCTGTAACACCTGCGGGCAAACCGGTAATTGTTACACCCGTAATTCCACCTGAAGTAATGTATGTAATATTATTAATGGATGAATTAAGCGTAACGGTCTGCGAAGTTGTTGATGGTGCACTTGTGAGCATTAGGGTTGTTGCGGCTTTCACCAAAATAGTTCCATTTGCAACTGCATTTGGAGTATTACCCGAAGTGGTTACTGAATAGTTGAATGTGCCTGTAATAGTTGGTGTGCCACTTATGGTAAAGCTACCACCCGAATATGTGCCGGTGACACCCGTCGGTAATCCAGTTACGGTAGCACCTGTTACTCCGCCGGTAGACGTGTATGAAATATTGGTTAATACAGAATTAATACAAATACTTTGGTTATCAGTTCCTGCTGCAGAAGAAAGTGTTAGTACAGGAGCAGTTACAACAGTTATTGTTCCGGTTAAGGTTTGCACAGAACAACCGCCTGAAGTGGTAACTGTATAATTAAATGTACCTGCTGTTGATGGTGTTCCTGCTATTATGAAACCGCCGTTTGTACCACCACCGTAAGTACCGGTAACTCCTGCCGGTAATCCTGTGACAGTAGCTCCGGTTACACCACCAGCTGTAGTATAAGTAATTGGAGTTATTGAACTATTTAAATTTACAGTTTGATTGGAAGTACCTGCCGCAGAAGTGAGTGTTAAAGTAGAACCGGGATTAACCGTTAGTATTGCGGAGTTAGATGTGGCTGTTAATGGTGCACAATTACCTGTAACTATAACTCTGTACTGATAAGTATTTAATGAAGACGTAACAGAAGTTATAGTTAAAATAGCTGTTGTAACACTAGAATAAGGTGCAGTATTGGTTAGGTTCATCCATGGACCACCTGCACCAGTTGTATTTACCTGCCACTGATAAGAAAGAGGCGCTGAACCGGTAGCAGTAATACTAAAAGTGGTATTAGCCCCTGCGCAAATCGATGCATTTGTGGGCTGACTTGTAATAGAAGCCGGTATACATGAAGAATTAGGAATAATGGCCGTCCATAAACCTCTGCCATAAGTAGATGCAGCAATTGTTCTATCACTGGATCTATATTTTAGCATGCTAGTTTTTACAGTGGGAAAAGTAGTTTCCGCAGCCCAAACTGTACTTGTACCATTTATTAAATCTGTGCTGAATACTCCTGCCTCAGTTGCGATATACATTTTTGTATCGGTATCAGGATGATACAATGCCCAATAAACAGGCATTTCAGGCAAATTGCCATCAATCCCAGTCCAACTAGTTCCACCGTTTGTAGTATTCCAAACGCTTATTGTTGAAGAAGAAAATGCATTAGCAAGTGTGACCGTTAAATCTTGATCACTAATACCAATATTTACACTGTTTACGTAGCCCGGCGCAGTACCTGCGGGAGTTATATCTGTAACCGTAGGGGTTGGCTGGTCAGCATTATCAATTTTAAAAACTTTACCATTGGTCAACCCAAAATAAACCCTGTTTGCTGTGTAAGGTGAAACTGTTGCTGATGCAACTGAAGCTGCTCCAAATTCTGATATTGCAACAGGTGTTAATGTAAAACCTGAATGAGGATCCTCCCATCTTAAATATTGACCTGCATCATAACCAGCATATACTTTATTACTTAAGTTGTCAAAATCGTATGGGTTTATAAACTGACCAGAACTACTTGAACTACCATTA
>JAYTCO010000363.1:0-3700 GCA_043736415.1 Ferruginibacter sp.
AGACAACCGCTATGGCCGCTGGGTAAACAATAATTTTGCAGACTACCATGTGCCCGTGCAGGCAGATG
The DNA here is from genome assembly GCA_043736415.1 of Ferruginibacter sp. Lineage (GTDB taxonomy): Bacteria > Bacteroidota > Bacteroidia > Chitinophagales > Chitinophagaceae > Ferruginibacter. The sequence continues at coordinate 69 of JAYTCO010000363.1, forward strand.
TACCACATATAGAAGCCCTCTTTGTAAACAAGCCCGACTTTATCTTAAACCCCATCGGTGCAAAAGGCATGGGCGAAATTGCCCTAGTAGGTTTTGCCGCCGCCCTTGCAAATGCCGTGTTTAATGCTACGGGTAAACGGGTGAGGGAATTGCCGATTACGCCTGATAAATTGATTTAGGTGCGGGGGCTGTAGGCGGGAGTTCCCTGATCGGCTTCCGTCCGGTCTCCTTCGCTGTTCCGTACCCCGCTCAAAGAAGCGGGGCACATCGCTCAGTCCACCGCAGCCCGTGGACGGTATATCATGAACCAGCTTTGATTGATGCTAATTTGATTGAGAAATTAAATTTGCAAATGCGCATTATTTTTTTAACTTGTTTAAAAATCAGTAAATTCATTGAGATACATACGTCAATTCGAGCGTTGTAAGTAATTTAAATACAATATTATGTTTAGCGAACTTTTTGGTGACGCACAAATTTACTCTGACGATGAAAATTATAATTTTCATAGGTTTTCCTTGCTTTACGAAGACAAAAATTATTTTGAATTAAATGAGCAATTAGACCTAGCATTATTAAAAAGCAATAATGCATATTACCATTACTTTAAGGGGCATATTTTATTTGATAAAGGTCTTTATTCAGATGCCATAAAAGAGTTTAAATATTTTTCGGATAAGGACTTTTATCAAGGTTATTTTCAACAAGCATTATGCTTTCAAACGATGAAAGAGTATGGAAATGCGTTAGATCTCTACAATTTGGCAGAAAAAAGTTATTTATCTTCAATACACATATTTACTAAACCTCTAAACAAAAATTGGTTATTCCCTTCATATGCTCAGCTATTAAATAACAGATCTGCCGTAAACTATAATTTAAAGAAAGTCCGGGCCGCAATAGAAGATTGTTGCCTTTCTATTTATGAAGACAATGGATATAGTAATCCGCTATTTATGCGTGGATGCTTGTATAACACAATCGGTAAGTATGATGTAGCTTTAAATGACTTTAAAATAGCGAGATACCTTGGTCATCCCGAACATACCTTTAGCCACGTTGAAAAGGAAGCAAAAGAAAATTCTATATCCTTTTATACAAAAATTGAAAAAATTTATTTGGAAAGAGATGACACATTTCTTGAAGTTGACCAGTTAATAGAGGAAATCGATAATTTGCACATTGAGGAACACTTGAATAATATAAATTTAACTGAAATTAATACTTCTAATGCTGAAGATAAATATTATTTATTTTTAAAAATAGCTAATAATTTTACTGTTGAGGTATTAGACAAATACGCAGAAATCTCAGATGTTACTATTGGTCTTACTTCTCTTGGAATATCAAAACAGTTAGGAAAGTTTTTTATAGAATTAAATGCCTATGAAATTTTTGTTGACAATTTTAAAAAAATATATAAAGAGAGAGGATAATCAAAACTCTCTACATCGATGGTATTGCTAATATTGCTACAAGTAGACTTACAAAAAAAGTGTTTGTCAATTTCAGAAAAATAAACTCCTAAAATTAGAACAAATGAAATTTAACTATCTGCCAATCAGTTTGACTTATAACATTTTGCAGGAAATAAATATTAAAGTGCTTTTTGCAGAAATGGCTAAAGAAAGTATTACTGAAAATGGCTCATTTTCAACATCAAAGTTTGACATAACGAGTGGCTTTGAGACTTTTATTTTTAAAAAAGACTCAACGATTGCAAATCAGCTTTTAGCTAATCCAACAGAAATAATAGAATTGAATTTATTCGATTTCAAGCAGGGCACCTTTAATTCAGAAGATGGAACCAAATCAGTTTATTATCATTTGGAAATAATAAATGATTATTAAGGATAATTGGCAAAATAATTTCCAATATTAAATATCATATTTTTTTTATACGCAATGTCTTGTTTGTATGGCTTAAACTGATATGAATAATAAATTAAAAATTAAAGAAATTGGTTTTCACAAAAGATTAAACAATTATTTAATTTGGAAAATAAATAAATGCCTAATGCTTCTCTACCACCTTCTCCATTCCCAAACTATTCCCCTTCCGCATGCCATCCCTTCTGCTGATGAGCAGATCCTTTTCATGCAGGCAGAGCATTTACAAGTAACGGGGAGTTTTAATGTGCTGCGCAAATATTTAGCTGAGTTAATAGCAACGGGAAAACACCCTGCTCATGTAACAGAAATTTTAGCGCCAGCTGTAAAAATTGCACCGGGTTTGTGGGAATTTAAAAAGGATGAGAACCGGCCCCTAGGTATATTTACTATTTACAGGCAGAGAGTAATAAAAGCCGGCGCTATTCATATTTGGAATATGCAAACCGAAAAGTACGAAACAGAAATGTCCCAAACAAAAGAGAAAAAAGTATATAAAATGTACTGCGGCAATGAAGAAACATATTATTCAGCCGACGGGGTAGAATTTTTTACATTTACTTCGGTATTTCATTAATAAATATTAATCTATGCAACAAAAAAGATTGGAGCTATATCTGAAACAGAAATCAGAGGAGAAAAAATATCATAGAGAACCGCTCTTGCTTTGTGAAAGATGCAAGCCTTTTGGACGTTGTTTGGCAGGTCTTGATGTTGAAGATGAAGTAACCAAATTAACAATGGAAACAATTATGGATTATATAAACATGGTCCCGCAATGGGATCCTAATGCTGAAGTTATACGGGTGTATCAAGCCTTTCATGAGGGAGATTATGAAACGGCCATGCTTCGTGGACGTGCAATTTTAGATAACGGCGGCGGTAATGATGGTTTATATATAGCACTTGCAACATCTTATTTTTTCGAAAAGGATTATGACAATGCAAGGAGATTTATTAAATACTTCTGGGGTGTTAGGAATGAACGGGCTCATGTGATTGAAGTATTTTTAGAAATATGCTCTAAAAAAATAAATGAGAAGAACGACGATAAAAAATTGCTTGTGAATGCCTCCGCCTCGGTTCGCCATGAACCGTTCGCTAAGGTCAAGCCAATAAAGTTGTGATTTCCCTTACTAGCTCCTACTAGCGCAGAGATCTAGCCCCTACTAGCGCAGAGATGCAGCCCTACTAGCGCAGAGATCTAGCGCAGAAATGAGGCGTGGCCTTTGTGCGACAGCTTTCTGTGCGGCGCTATTATTAAGCACCCACTATCCTTAGAGTTAAGCGCAGCGTCTCTAAGGATTTTTAAATAGACAAGAGACTTTGTCTCGACCAATAATATTAATTTTAAGGATGAGTGTGGATGGTTACAAAATAAGAGATCAACAAGCTGTGCATTTTATAACTTTTGCAACTGTGCAATGGATTGATGTATTTACAAGAAGTGATTATGCAAATATTGTCGTTGATAGTCTTTCGTATTGTCAAAAAGAAAAAGGTTTGTTAGTACACGCATATTGCATAATGCCAAACCATTTACATTTAATTATTTCGGCAGTAAATAATAATTTGTCTGACATAATAAGAGACTTCAAGAAATTTACTTCAGCAAAGATTTTAAAAGCTATTGAAGAAAACAGCAAAGAAAGCAGAAGAAATTGGATGCTATGGATATTTAAAAAAGCAGGTGAAAACAATGAACGTAATACAACTTATCAATTTTGGCAACAGGATAACCA
>JAYTCO010000364.1:0-8625 GCA_043736415.1 Ferruginibacter sp.
TTACACAGGGCTTGTAGAAGTTGGCATCGGCGTAATACCCGGTGGTGGCGGCACCAAAGAGTTTGTGTTGCGTGCGGCAGACGAAATGCATGCAGGCGAGCCCGAAACAATCACCTTGCAAAAACGCTTTTTAGAAATAGCAACCGCTAAAGTTTCTACTTCAGCATTTGAAGCTTTCGATAATGGCATTTACAGAAAAGGTATTGATGAAGCAAGCATTAATATTGGTCGCCGTATAGCCGATGCAAAAAGAGCCGTCATCAATTTATACGATGATGGTTATGTAATGCCTTTGCAGCGAACCGATATAAAAGTACTTGGCCGTACAGGTTTGGGTGCCATGTATGCAGGTATCAACGGTATGCACAAAGGCAAATACGCCACCGATCATGATGTAACTGTTGCCAAAAAATTAGCGTACGTAATGTGCGGCGGGGACCTTAGTGAGCAAACTTTGGTAAGCGAGCAATACCTCTTAAACCTAGAGAGAGAAGCCTTCTTAAGCCTTACCGGCGAAAAGAAAACCCTCGAAAGAATTCAGAGTATTTTAAAAACTGGCAAGCCATTGAGGAACTAAAGAATTAGATTTTTAGACATAAGATTAAAGACACAAGAGAGGAATATCAATTCTTGCTTGTGTTTGCATTCTATCTTTTGTCTTTTGTCTAATATCTTTTGTCTTTAATGGAGCATCAGCATTAATACAAAACTCAACATCTGTTTCCTGCTATTCACTTCTATCTTTTGTTCGTTCCTCACAAAAGTATATCCGTTTCTATCAGGGCTAGGCTCAGTTGTAAAACTTTTATCAACTTTAATTACTAAGAAGATTTAGTAAAATTATTTTGAGTTGAGTATATTTAAGTGTTGGTGGTCATTGTAAAGCGACACTGACAACATTTTTAATTAGCTTCAAATGAAAGACAGAAATTTTGAACCATTTCCAGTTTTGAAAACAGAAAGGCTGACATTGAGACAACTTGTAAGCAGTGATGACGGTGAAATATTTGTTTTACGTTCAAATGAAAACGTGAACAAATATCTTGACAGGAAGCCAGACAAATCAATTGATGACGCAAAGGCTTTCATTCAAACTATTAATAAAAACATTAAAAAGAATCATTCAATTTATTGGGCAATTACATTGCACGGTACTGACAAACTGATTGGTACAATCTGTTTATTTGATTTTTCGGACGACAATTTAAAGGCAGAAATTGGATATGAGTTATTACCCGAATATCAGAGAAAAGGATTAATGCAGGAAGCGACTTCTAAAGTAATAGACTTTGGAATTCAATGTATCGGACTAAATTCAATAAAAGCCTATACTCATTCTGAAAACCAAGGTTCAACAAGACTTTTGAAGAAATTTAATTTTAAAAAAAATAGCTCTAGTGAAGGAAATTTAATGATGTTTAAATTGACATCTAAAGACTGAAAGAAAGAACAACTAACCGCTATATGGGGTTGGCGTTATTAAGGCAGGATGTTGGTAGCTTCAGCTGCAATTCGCTATCAACAGCAGTTTCGGCTTGATGTTAATAATTTAGCTTTAGTTCTTTATCTTCAATTATTAAACAATATTGGGTTTCAGTAGTCGGCTGATGTTTTTCCAATCCTCCAACAACGCCAAGCCCTGTTGATACATGAAATTTTACGGACAACATTATTTACAGACAATATGCCATTATTTAAAATTGGACAAAAATTAGAACACATAAAAGAAACGTCATTCAAACTTGAAAGAGAAATTCAACAATTGACAGAACAAAATCTCCAAACGCTGTTGCATCTTGATTTTATAAAGTCAGAATTTTCTTTGAACGGTTTTCGTATTGACAGTCTGGCTTTTGATAGAGAGGCAAAATCTTTTGTAATTATCGAATATAAAAGAGATAAAACATTTAGTGTTATCGATCAAGGATATGCATATCTCTCCTTGATGCTTAACAACAAAGCAGACTTCATTCTTGAATTTAATGAAAGTCAAAATCAAAGTTTAAAACGGACAGATGTAGATTGGACACAATCGAAAGTAATTTTCGTTTCACCAATGTTTACTACGTATCAAAGAGAAGCTATAAATTTTAAAGACCTACCTATTGAATTGTGGGAAGTTAAAAAGTTTGATAACAATACTATTTCTTACGAACAAATTCAAAAAGCATCAGCCAAAGAAAGTATTAAAACAATTTCTCGTAACGATGTTACAGTGGAAGCGGTAAGTAAGGAAGTAATCGTTTTTACAGAGCAAGACCATTTACAAAAAGTAGATTTTGAAACCAAAGAATTGTACGAACAGCTTAAAGACAGACTTTTAAATTTAGACGATAACGTCACTATTCAACCCAAAAAGCAAACATTGGGTTTTAAAGTAGATAACAATATTTTTTGCGACATTGTTTTACAAAGTAAAGGACTAAAAATTTTTCTAAACTTAAAGCAAAGCGAATTACAGGACCAAAAAAATATTGCACGGGACGTTTCAAATGTTGGTCATTGGGGCAATGGCGCTTATGAAATTAGATTATCAGACCTTGAAGACATTGATTATATTTTAAGTTTGCTAAAACAATCCCTACGAAAGAATAAAAACATGATATAAATATAATATTTTTTACTAAGCCACAATATCGGACACAGCAAAATTTTTAATTACTACGGGCATTTAAGAACGTAAATTAAAACAGTTCTTTCATTTATTTTAAAATGAAAAATTAAAATAATTATACCATTTTTTTGTTTAAGTTTAAAAGAATTAAACATTGTTTATTTAAATAAATTATTTATGCCGTTGCCCTACTTTAAAGCCCTTTTTCTCAGTTGGTGCTAATGGTAATAATAAATGAGTTGAGTCCTATTACGCATTCGCCTAGGCTTGGTTTTTAAGCAGCCGATGTAATATAGGAGAGTAATAAAAATTATAAGAAAGTAAAGACCGTTGCATTTTTAAAAGAGTAGCGGTTTTTTATTTAAGAGCCTTTAATGAGATTTCCTACTTCTCCACAACAACTTTACTTAACAGGGAAGTTGTGTTTTTATTACTTAAAATTAAATGCATTTTACGCAACGGTCGACAAGGGTCAAGACATTGCTGATAAGTAAATATCTACTCCATAATAAATGTTGAAAAAAGTTTTACTGATGAAAGGCTGCCGGATGGGCAGTAGTAGCTGCCGCAGATATTAAACTTTCAATTTAATAAACATTGCTGCGGCACTACTACCAACAGCCGGAGCAAATGTTGAAGAAAATACCAATGTCCACAGCCCCACTATCTTTAACTTGTCGTATCCTGTAAAAATATATTGCTTAAAAAGTTTTAGGATATGAGATAAAATCGATTGATAAAAAGAAATAAATCTTATAAATTTTTTGTTACGCATTAATTATTAAATTTAAGTATGGCAGATATTGCAAACAGAAATGATGCTCCTTCAAAGAAAAAGATTTTTTATTCAATAAAAAATCCACTCAAAAATTACCTCATTAAATATGACAGGGAGGTTGCCTTGCCCGTACAATATTCAGATATGTTGCGCTTTACTTTTTCATCTCCATTGTATGATAAAAACGACAAAGACACGCTTTGGCAAACTGTAATTTACGATGAGGCAGAAATGAAGGAACTGCACCCCGGGCTTAAATTTATTTATGCACTCATGAATGCCTCGGGTCATTTAGAGGTAATGCAGCATTTATCTGTTTCACGAATTGATTATTGCACTTTTGGAAACTCCAAACCGTTTAGAGTAAGAATTATAAATCGCTTAAATGACAATTACGATCATTTTTATGTGAAGGTGGCGGATGCCAGCAGGGTTTATGGGCTTGAGCTTGAGCATATATTATCGCCCAACCGCATTAATTATTTAACTGATGGCAATACATTAATTGAAGAACATATTGCAGGCTTACCGGGAGATTTATTTTTGCAGAACTTGCAAAATGAAAATAAATTTAATCAAATAAGAATCTGCAAAGAGTTTGTAAAATTTAATGAGCGGTGTTTTGTAAGGTTGCTGGGAGATATGAGATCGTACAATTTTGTGGTAGATATTACGCCAGATATAGAAGGCAATCAATACAGAATTAGAGCTATTGATTTTGACCAGCAATCGTACGAAGGCCGGTTAAATCTTTATCTCCCACATTTTTTTAAAGAGAACAACGCATTGGTTTTTTTGGGGCTGCAACATATAACAGACGAAAGCATGCGCCAATATCAACAGGAAGAACGAAGCCTCATTAGCCATAGAGAAAAACTTGGTAGAGGCCGGCTCAAAGAATTATTTGAAGCATCAATACCATTTGAAGTGGCACCGGTAGAAAAAACAATTGCACTGGCAAAGCAACTGGGAGATTATCATAAAGATGATTCATTTTTAAAAATTACACACATGGGTAAATTGGTATTGGCTCATTTATATAAATGTTTAAATATTGCTTAAAACTTACTGAAGGCTCTTCACAAAATGCATTACAATCCCTGTAATAAGATATTTAAAAATCATTCTTTTTACTCCTAATTTTTTGAAGCATCGGCTATACAGTTATGCTCAGCATTTGTATCACGCTGTCTGTAGTAGCCTTGCCCGCTAGCATTGTAAAACAAAAAAGTTTATTAAGTGCAAGGGCTACTACTGCCCATCGTGGCTATGCGCATCGGAATTTCATTTTTCAACTTTGATTATGCTCCGGTGCAATAATAATTCCACCTAATTGTAAAGGATAATTATTCAAATAGTCTTTAAACTTGGGAGTTGAATTGGTCAACTTTTTGGAGTTATAATCTTATAGTATACTTTTCAAAATTTTGTTGATGCTGTAAGTTTTTTCGAAGGTAAAAAGAGCATCGAATTTGCACAATTAAAAGTTTTAAAAGCTCGGCATTCTTGATACCGTTCTACTCTTTGTCACGTAGTTTATAAATTATTTGTCAGCAACGTGCTGGAGGGGTTGAGATGTTGCTGTGAAAAAAAGTTTCAGTGGGAATTTGATTGTAGAGAGTTTTTATTATCCGAACTAAGACATTAGGTAAATGTTTTACTTGGTTCTGAGGAAATTAAAAGAGTGCTTAAGTTTTATTTGAAGTAATGGTAATTCCACCTATTGGTAAAGGCGGGCAATTCAAATATTCTTTAATCTGGGGCGTTAAATTGGTCAACTCCAAGTAGCTATTAATCTTGGCTGATAAAACAAATACGGCTATTGTATACTTTTCAAAATTTTGTTGATGCTGTAAATTTTTATCGAAGGTTAAAAGCGCATCGAATTTGCTTTCAATCAAAAGTTTTAAAAGTTCGCCATTCTTGATACCGTTCCACTCTTTGTCACGTACTGTATAAATTTCATGTTCAGCAAAATCAAGTTTGAGACGTTTAGGTAGATTTTCATCAAGCAACAGCCGCATACAATTGGTCTAAGTTTTTTGTAGTTAATAATTTGTTAGCCAACTCTAATATTGCTATTGCTTGATCTTTGGTTACTGTTGGAAAGTCTTCCAAAAAGGCGTCCAAAGAAATACCCGCCTCAAGATGATCAAATAAAGATTCAACAGGCACACGAGTTCCTTTAAAAACAGTCTGCCCCCCCAATATTTCGTTATCAATTGTAATAAGGTCTTTAAGTTCCATATATTAAAATTACGAGTAAAATTTCAATGAAAAAGGAATGTAAATAATACAGAATGGCTTTTGCTTAATGATAGTGCTTTACTTTTCAGCAACGCCTCCGAACAAGAACGTTGCGTTTTGGTTATCACAAATTTGAAACATCATTCGCAAATTCCCGTAAGGGTCGGGACATTGCTAAGAAGTATTTTTATTTTACAATTAATTTGGGTAAACCTATTTTAGGACAAGACATTTTGATTTTAGCAATGGTTCGTGCTACACGAATCAAGGCTAAAAGATTTGTTTTAGCCGAGGGATGTTTTAACGACCGTCTTTTTTTACTCATGTACTGCAAGCACAGGCACCTTACTTTGATAAATCATCTTTTTTGTATGCTGTGTTTTAAATAATTTTGAGAAGAAGCCATGAAACTTAGGTCCGATGATGATCATGTCAATTTGCTTGTCTCTTACAAAAAGATTTATGGCTTCGTGAAAATCAAACAGACGCATAAAATAAAACTCTGGTTTAAACTCACTCAACAACTCCTCCATTTTATCTCTTTCAATTTTGTATCCTGTAGTTAATGAAATGTAGTGTGAATCATCTACGTTTAGAACATGCAGATTAGGTTTGAAATCTGATAAAATTCTTTTTACTGCAAGTAAAACAGGCGTCTCTTCTACATACCTCATTTCTGAAGCAATAAGTATGTTTGTTGTACCTGTATATTTCGCATCTGCGGGTACAATTAATACGGGGCATACATTTTTTTCAGCCATTTTTAAGGTGTTGCTTCCTGAAAACCATTGCGTAATGGCAGACTTACCCGTAAGGCCAATAACTATCATATAAGCAGCTCTTACGTGGGAATATGCTTCGAGACTCTCGATAAAATTGCTGCCCGATTCTGAAAACGTTTCGATATTTACGCAATCGACAGATAACTCTGTTTGTAAACTTTTTAGATAATTGTTTGCTACATCTACATCTTCAGCTTTTGAATAGAAATGATACAGCACAAGTGTAATATCGGGTCTGTTTCTATACATGTTTGCAGCGTAATGCGCAGCGTTAAAAGATGTTTCAGAAAAATCTAATGGTACTATTACAATTTTTGACATTCTTTGTTTTTAGTAAATTTAATCACTTTAATTTAAAAATCTAACTTACAAAATTTAATCAGTCAATTTTATTAAGCATTATAACAAAGTAAAATATTCAAGGTTTTTTGAACTTTAATTAGAAAGTAAAAACCGACATAAAGATTCTAGGCATCTTATTAAGTAACACTATGCAAGGCTCAATTTTTATGTGTCGGATTATGATTGGAATAGTTTATTCATTTGATGGGTATGGGTTTAATAAATGTTTTATTTTGACAAATAGATAACCCCATTTTTCATTACAAAATTTACTTTGTGCATAGCGGCTATATTGACTGATGGATCGCCGGTAACACTTATAATGTCTGCTAAGTTACCGGCCTTTATCTGGCCCAAATTATCGTAATGAAATATCCTTGCATTTACTGAAGTAGCTGATTGTAACACGGCTACAGGTTTCATCCCATAATCTACCATCATTTCCATCTCTCTTACATTATCTCCATGTGTAAAAACACCCACATCTCCGCCAAATACAATGGTAACGCCGGCTTTTAACGCTATTTCAAAACTTTTTCTTTTTAGGCGTAAATGTTCAGGCTCCGGCTCTACTCCTTTTTTCCAGCCGGCATATTGTGATATGGCATCCCCTGCAGCTAGTGTTGGGCAAAGGGCTACTGATTTACTTTTCATTAATTTAAAAATTTCTTCATCGCCATCATCGCCATGTTCTATTGTTTCAACGCCGCCTTCAATTGCACGGCGCATGCCTTCTTTTGTTGAGGCATGAGCAGCTACAGGTCTTCCGGCTGTTTTTGCAACTTCAACTATATTTTTGATTTCATCAATCGAAAAAGTGGGTGCACTTGAATTGTTTAATCCCCATCTGTAATCAGCATAAATTTTAATGAGGTCCACGCCATGCCCAATCTGGTTTCTTACAGTTGTTGTTAAATCATTGCCACCACTTTCTTCTGCGCCTTTTATTAAATTTAATTCTACGTTATCAGATTTTGGTCCGTAGCTACCCGTTGCCACTATTGCTCTGCCTGCCACAACCATTCTGGGTCCTGGTGTTAACCCCTTATTAATGCTCAGTTTTAAACCTACATCATCATAGCCTGCGCCTTCCGTACCCAAATCTCTTACCATAGTAAAGCCCGCCATTAAAGTGACTTTTGCATGGTTTACTGCTCTAATCAAACGTTCAACCCTGCTTTCTTTCAATACCTGGTCATTCCATTGTGTTTCGTTGTAAGGCTGTAAAAATAAATGAGAATGACCTTCAATTAAACCCGGTAATAAGGTTTGTCCGGGCATGGAAATTGTGCTGTCACTTTTAAGTGTGCTCGTCTGAGGTCCTGCATATAAAATTAAATTACCTTTTAAAACCACCACCCAGTCGTTGTGCATTTCTACTCCGTCAAAAACTCTTTCTGGTTTCAATAGAATTGCTTTTTGCTGCGCATTGCCTGTAATAAAAATGGTAATCAATACGATGGTTAAAAATACTTTCATAAAAATAAATTTAGGAGTAAAATACAAAATTTACTGGAAAAATAAATAACGGATTGCCCGCTTCAGTAATCTTAAGCTTATTGAAAATTTATAAGTACTATCTCAGATATCTCGGGATTTAATGGAGCAAACAAAACTGAGCAAATACTAAGGGGGAAAAATATAAAATCAAACAAAATTAAACGCTGCTAATTAAAACCAAGCGGCTGCGAAGATTTTAGCGAAGACCAACACAAGCGGAGAACCAAAAAAAGAAAATAGGGTATAATACTGAAAAATAGTTGGTAAAAACCTCGGTAACTCAATGTTTTTATCGGTCTTGAAAGAAGTTTAGTGAAAGTCGTTTCACTAAACTTTTTTTGCTTATGCAAAAGATAAAAAAA
>JAYTCO010000365.1:0-20873 GCA_043736415.1 Ferruginibacter sp.
CATTAAGTTTTTGCAAGGTTTTTAAAAATAAAAAACGCATTGCAAAACGCCAGTTTCCATCATCATATGCTTTCCTTAAAAGCTTCTCATAATCATTAATCAGGCTTGTATCTTCTTCATCAATCTGCAAATTTATTCCGGCTTTAGCGGATCGTTTTCCAAAAACGCCTTCACTTAAAAAAAGCTTATAAATAATAAATAATACAAGTGCAGCTGCAATAAACCACATTGTTGCCTTTAAAATTCTGGAGTTAAATAAACTGCTTAAAAAAGAATTACTATTATTTTGGGTTATCACAAATTTCGATTGACTGCTATCTTCCTTTTTTTTTGCCAATAAAAAGCTGTCAATGTTTGTTGTCCAACTATATTCTTTTTTTAATTTTAGTGCAGAAACAGTATCCCGTTGCAAAGCAAAGTCGTTAAAGTTTATAGTTGTATCGCCAAGTACATCTTTAGCAAAACTGCTTTTATTCTCCTCAGTGGTATTATTATTTATAACCAATGAACTGTCTATTGTTGTAGTAGCACTGTTATTTTGGGCTTTTGCACAAAATATAATTATTAAGAAGAAAATTAAAAGAAAAGTTTTATGCATCGTTGTGTTGCAGCCGAGAAACGATACCGTCTTTTTTAATAAAAAATCCTTTTCTATGTAACAATAAAGGCCATGCAATAAAATACCATGTAATGAGTAAAAATGATAAACTTAAAATTAAAACGCTCATCCATGAAGGCATTCCGCCAGGTGCTTTATTATATGTTTCACTCATTAAATGCGTAATGTAACTTTCTAAAAATGCAGCCCCAATAAAAAAAGGAATCAAACAGATTAAAATTTTTGCTGCATCTTTTGCATTTCTTTTAAAAGACTCCATGCGGGTATAAGTCCCAGGAAAAAGAATGCCATTCGCTAAAATAAAACCCGCAGCACCGGCAATAATGATTGAAGATATTTCAATAGTACCATGTATCCATATTACCAGTATTGATTGTATACCCAGCCCATTTGCAAAAAAGAAATACTGAAAACTGCCGAGCATAATTCCATTGCTCCATAACAAATAAAATGTAAGTAAACCGCCTGTAAACCCACCAAAGAAAGTAATGAACGCAACTTTAATATTATTAAAAGCAATTCTTACAAACATGTTAAACGGATTGTCGTCTTTATAAACCCCAAAAGGATCTCCTTTGGCAATGTTATCTTCCGTCATTCTTACATAATTATCCCCCAAAATACCCCGGATAAATTCAGGATCTTGCCGGGATGCAAATACACCTAATGCAACAAACAAAATAAAAATTAGTGTTGTAAATAAAAATGTTCGGTGATGCTTTTGTATAATTAGCGGAAGTTCATATTTCCAAAAAGTAAAAATGCGGGAATATTTTTCTTTCTTATTTCGATAAATGTTTTGATATACAGCAGCAGCAAGCCCGTTGATCCACTTTGTAGCTTTGCTTTTGGGGTAAAAAGTTTTGGCATAAGCCAGATCATCCATAAGTGTTATAAACCGCTCTGAGACTTCATCAGGATCAGTGGGATCTTCCTGCTGGTATGCCTTCCACTTATCTGCATTCTTCTTTATAAACATTGCCTCCCTCATAAAAAATCCTGCTTATTTAATGTCATTTTATATAAATACAATTTCCTGCTTTTTTTATTCATAAAAAAATATCCTTTTATTAAGAATATGTAGTGTTGGCTGTAAATTGTGATACAATGCCAACCGTTCAAATAAATACTGCTTTTAATGTGGGTCTCGATTTTGAAATAGCTCCATTTCACAAAAGACTTGTAGCTTATTTAATAGATTTTGCCCTAATTGCTATCTACCTTTTAAGTATGAAACATTTGTTGTACGAAGAGTTTAACCTTGATACAGAAAAAAGTACAGGAATCGATATTTTAATAATTTCTTTACCGATGCTTTTCTATTCTTTGCTTACAGAACTTTTGCTAAACGGACAGACGATTGGGAAAAAAATAATGAAAATAAGAGTCATCAGTCTGGAAGGTGGAGAACCTACTTTTGGCCAGTTTATTTTAAGATGGATTACCAAGTTTTTTGAATGGCCATTTTTGTTTGGGTATATATATGCATCATCAATTGCATTATTTATGTATGCCATGTATACTGGCTTTTTTGGCGTTGCAGTTGCTATTGCAATTTTGGTTACAAAGAAAAGTCAACGGCTTGGAGATCTTGCTGCGGGAACAGTTGTGGTAGATGCAAAAAGTTTTATGTCAGTAAACGACACTATTTTTATTCCCATAAACAGCAGCAATTACAAACCTGTTTTCCCAGAAGTTATGCGGCTTTCAGACAATGATATCAACACCATAAAAACAGTATTAACCCAGGCACGCAAAAATCATAATCATGATATTTGTATTAGAATTGAATATAAAATAAAGGACGTACTTAAAATTGAATCCAGACTTTCGTCAACCGACTTTCTTGAAAAACTGCTGGAAGATTACAATTACCTGGCTACCAAAGAATAAATCTTTTCTTTTTTACTTTTCTATACGTTGTTATTGCAATTAATATTTTCCACCTTTTTTACCTGATCCATAATCGTTGGTATAAAATAAATGAGGTAAAGCACAATTACAGCTAAAAAGATACCCTAACAATTCCGATAATTGAACATATTTTTCCGGTCCTTAAACTACTTATGCTACTTTGACTGTATTATTTGCCAGCATCAAAACTATTATACCGAGAATAATTTCTATCCCTTATTCAATAGACGGACATCATAAGAAATCTATTAGCTATCTAATAAATTGTTGGCAAAAAGGAATTGCAGCCACTATTTTTTAAACCAATCTTGTAAAGCCCGATTTATCAATAGCTCAGAACAGGGCTATCAAAACATAAAAATTAAGTAAAAAAAATCGGATTGGTTTTTCAAAATTTAAAATTTAAACCTTTTGCAATCCTTCGATTTGTTATTGAAACCTGAATCAAAAATGGTAAAAATGCTTTTTTTGTTTTTCTTTTATTATCATAACAACTAACAATAAATTTAACAAAATGCCATCTTCTTACAAAGATGGGTTTTTGTTTTTTAAATGTTTTATAGAAGTACTTCTACAATAACAAAAATGTATATGGTTTTGTAAATTGTTATAATTAATTTACAATAAATCTTCATTTTAAATAAGCAATAACTTGTACTTCTTTTTAAAAGGATACCTTATTTCTGAAAGTATTTTGTCAAAATGGAAAGAAAAAAAAATCAACTACAGCATCCAATAAAGAGAGTAATTTAAGTACTGATATTTATAAATCACTTATTGATAATTCCAGCTCGGCTATTTTTTTAAGTAAACCAACAGGAGAAATAATTGAAGTAAACAATGCGGCTGAAAAAATGTTTGGTTACAGTAAAACTGATTTTTTAAAAATTGGTAGACAAGGTATTCTCGACCATACAGATTTAAACTTTCCAATTTTGTTAGCGCAAAGAAGTGAAACCGGCACTACAAAAGGTGAACTTACAGGTATTAAAAAAAACAACGATCGGTTTCCTATAGAATTTACCTCTTCAATTTTTAAAGACCATTCCGGCCAAGAATTAACCTGTACGATAATGCAGGATATTACTGACAGAAAAATTGTGGAGCAGGAAATGCTATTGATGCTTAATAACACAGAAGAGTGTTTTATTCTTTTAAATAAGGAACTCATTATTTTAAATTTCAATAAACAGTTTAAACAATTATATAAAAAATATTTTCATTTTAATGTTGATAAAGGTCTTGCTATTTTAAATTTTGTTAAACCTGAAAGACTTGCTGATGTGAAGGAACTATACAAAAATGTACTAAAGGGTGAAATAGTTTTTAAAGTACTGGATGCAAAAGATGAGGAAGGAATATCTCATTATTTTAAAATAAAATATGCTCCATCAAAAAATAAAGCGAATGAAATAATAGGCATTTTTATAACTATAAGAGAGACAACTGAAGAAACCAAATCAAATATTGAAATTGAAAAAAAGCAGGAAAAATTAGAACAGGCAGAACTTAATTACAGAGAACTTTTTGAAAAAGCCATTGATGGTATTTGTATACATGAACTGGAAACCGGAAGGCTTATAGATGCTAACCAGAAAGCCTGTGAAATATTTGGAATTACGAAGGAAGATATTTTAAAATTAGCTTTATCAGTCTTTGCAGAAAACTCTTTAGGTTTAACCCCGGAAAATTTAATTTATAAATTAAAAGAAGCAGGTAAAGGAATACCGCAGTTATTTGAGGGTGTAATCAGGTATAGTAACACTACTTTAATTTGGGTAGAAATAAGTCTACAAAAATCAACCATTGCCGGGACAGAACGTATACTTGCATATTTCCGAATAATTACCGACCGCAAAAATGCGGAACTCCAATCTCAATTACAAAGGCAAGATAAAGAGGCACTGATAAACAGTACAGAAGATTTAATATGGAGTGTAAGTGATGATTTTAAATTACTTGCAGCAAATAATGCCTTTAAAGCCATGGTAAAAATGGTAACAGATAAAAATTTGCAGGAAGGGGATAATATTTTATTAACAGAATTTGATGAAACAATAATTACAAAATGGAAAGATTATTATATCAGAGCATTAACCGGTGAAAAATATAATGTGAAGGAGCAATTCTACAATCCACTTGAAAAGTTTACTGTTTATGGATTAATTTCTTTTAACCCAATATTTAACAACGAAAATAAAATTGTAGGAGTAGCCTGTTACCAAAAAAATATTACAGAATTAACAGAAAAGCAAATGGCTATTGAAGCAACAAATGCTGAGCTGGATAATGTAATGGAAAGTTCGCTGGATATGATATGTACTATATCAGACGATAATATTATTAAAAGAATTAGTGCAGCCTCCAAAAATATTTTAGGATACAAACCGGAAGAATTAGTAGGTAGAAATTTGTTTGATTTTATTTACTATGAAGATGTGGAAAGATCTAAAAACGCAGTAGAAAAAGTATTAGCAGGAAAAATGAATACCGATTTTAACAACCAATGTTTGCGTAAAGATGGATCGTTGGTTTACCTGGAATGGACATCTAAGAGGGACGAAAAAGCCGGTGTGCGATATGCTGTTGCAAGAGATGTAACTGCAAAAGTAGAATCAGAAAATAAAATTAAACATAGTGAAAAGCGTTTTAAAAGTTTAGTGCAGGATGGTGGCGACTTTATTGCCATAATAGATGCTAATGCAAATTATACTTACATAAGCCCAACTTCTTTTACAATACTTGGCTATAAGCCGGAAGAGTTAAATTTAAAAAATATCTTTTATTATATCCACCCGGAAGATATGGATACGGTAAAACGTTATTTCGTTCAGGTAAAAAACAACAAAAAAATAAACCTATTACCTTTTAGATTTAAACATAAAAATGGCCATTGGCGATGGATAGAAACTTCATTCACTAATTTATTAGATGAACCTTCTATACAAGGCATAGTAGCAAACTCAAGAGATATTACCGAAAGAAAAAATATTGAAGAAACCTTATTAATTACAAAGGAAAACTATAAAAATCTTTTTGAAAACAGCCCTGCTCCCATGTTTATTTTTGACTTTGAAACGCTTCAAATAATAGACTGTAATGAAGAGACGCTTTTAAAATACGGTTATACAAAAGATGAATTTCTACAATTAACCATTAAAGATATTCGACCTGCAGAGGATATTTCTAAAATTGAAGAAACTGTATTCAATGAAGAATCTTATGGCACAATTAATAAAAATAATTGGCGGCACAAAAAGAAGAGTGGCGAAATAATGTATATGGATATAACAGGGCATCTTATCAATTACAATGGTAAAAGGGTTTCGATTGTTATGTTGATAGATGTAACGGAAAAATTAAAAACAGAAGGTTTAAGAGAATTTGAAAAAAGAGATAAGGAAGCATTAATAAATAATACTGAAGATTTAATATGGAGCGTAAGCAATGATTTTAAATTAATAGCAGTTAACAATTCTTACATTAAAAATATGGAGAACCTTACCGGTATTGTGGTAAAACCGGGAGACGATGTTTTATTGGAAGAATATTTTCCAAAGGCATTTACAGATCTCTGGAAAGATTATTATTTAAGAGGCTTGCAAGGGAAAACTTTTAAAGCAGAAATTTATAATGAGGCCATGTATAACAGAGAGGAAAGATGGATAGAAGTAAACTTTAACCCTATATGCAACGGTAATGAAATTACAGGCCTAGCTTGTAATGCAAGAGATATAACTGACAATATAAAAGCTGCTGAAAAATTAAAACAATCAGAAGAAAAATATCGTCTTTTATTTTACAACAGCCCTTTACCTAAATGGATTTATGATATTAAAACACTGAATATAGTTGAAGTAAATGAAAAGGCGATTGAACATTATGGTTATACACGAGATGAATTTCTTAAGTTAAATATTCAACAGTTACGTCCTGTAGATAATGTCATATCATTTAATGAAATTATTAAAGATGCAATAAAAGATGATGTTTTTAATTTGGGTTTAGTTACCCATATTAAGAAAAACGGGGAACAGATAAAGGTTGAAATATCCGGGCATAAAATTTTGTATCAGCAAGAAAGCAGTATGATGGTTGTAAGCCATGATGTTACAGAAAGGGATGTTGCCCTACAAATTTTAAAAGACAAAGATGCTAAATTAGAAAATGCACAGGAAGTTGCCAAACTCGGTTATTGGCAATTAGACAAAAAAGCGGAATCACTATTCTGGTCAAAACAAATTTATAAAATTTGGGATTTGCAGGAAGATTTTATGCCTTCTTTAAGTTTCTTAATTTCTACCATTCACCCAGATGATAAAAATTATTTTTTAGAAATGCAAAGGCTATCAATTCAACAGAAAAAAGATTTAGATATAGAGCATAGAATAATATTGGCTGATGGAACTATTAAATGGATACATGAAAAAGCCCGCATTGAAAAAAGTTTAAATGGTGAAGTATTTTTTCTATCGGGTACAACTCAGGATATTACCGAAAGAAAAAAAGCAGAAGAAAAAATTAAACTTTCTAACGAACGCTATGAGCATGTTACCAAAGCCACATATGATGCCATTTGGGAATGGGATATTTTAAACAATACAATTTACAGGGCCGAAGGTTTTGAAAGAAGTTTTGGATTTAACCTGAATGAATTAAATAAACCCGAAACGAAATGGGAAAATTTTATTCATGCAGAAGATCGGCAAAATGCAAACGAAAGCATACATTCTGCCCTAAAAAGTGATAAGAATTATTGGAGCAAAGAATACCGTTTAATAAAACCAAATGGTGAACAGGCTTACGTTGAAGACAGAGCATATATTTTAAGAAATGAAGCGGGAGAAGCCCAACGTGTTACAGGAGCATTAAGGGATATTACAGTAAGAAAATACTACCAAGACATTGAAATACTGGAAAGAGAAGTGCTCGAAAAAAATGCACAGGGTGAAAAAAGTATTGAAGAAGTAATTGAAAAATATATTTTAGGTATTCAAAAATTGCATCCTGGTATGATATGCTCGATGCAAAAATTACAAAACAATCGCCTTTATAATTTAGCATCGCCCAGTTTACCTGAAGATTACCTGGCCGCAGTTTATGGAGTAGAAATAGGAAACAATGTAGGATCGTGTGGAACGGCGGCATTCTTAAAAGAAAAAACTATTGTAACAGATATTGCTACAGATATTAGATGGGCAAAATACAAAGAACTTGCAGCAAAAGCAGGTTTAAGAGCATGCTGGTCTAATCCTATTTTCGATACAAAAAATAATGTGGTAGCTACATTTGCTATCTACTACCAAAAAATAAAAACGCCTACTGCGCAGGAAGAAAATACCATAAACAGAGCCGGCAATATTTTACAGACTATCCTTGAAAGTTATAGCAGACAGGCTGCACTTTTTGAAAGCAACCAACGATATGTAAATGTAACAAAAGCAACTTTTGATGCGATTTGGGATTGGGATATTGCCGCAAACAATGTTTACTGGGGAGAAACCTACAGGCAGCTTTTTGGTAAAATGGAAGATTTTCATTTAACTGATACAGAAAAAGTTCGTGCCCGTTTACACCCTGAAGAAATAGAAAATGTTTTAGCAAGTGCAGGAGCAGCTTTAGAAGGAAAGAATTTAAACTGGGCGCTTGAACACCGTTATTTAAAAAAAGATCTTTCTTACGCATACGTTTTAAACAAGGCTTTAATTGTAAGAGATAACAATGGAAATGCCGTAAGGGTTTTTGGTGCAATGCAGGATGTATCCCGGCAGAAAAAAGAAGAGCAACGTTTAAAATTAATGAGTTCCGTAGTTACCAGCACAAATGATGCTGTGTTAATTACAGAGGCAGAATCGTTAAACGAACACGGACCACGAATTATTTTTGCTAACGAAGCCTTTACTAAAATGACAGGTTATAGTGAAGCAGAACTTATTGGGAAAACAACCCATATTTTTCATGGACCAAAAACAGATATAACTGAATTGGAACGTTTAAAAAATTGTTTAAGAAAATGGGAGTCCTGTGAAGTTACCGTTGTAAATTATAAAAAAAATGGAGATGAATTCTGGAACAATTTTACAGCAAGTCCTGTTTCTGATGATAAGGGCGGACATACACATTTTATATATGTGGAGAAAGATATAACAGACCGTAAAAATGTAGACTTATTAAAAGAATTACTTCGTAAAATAAGAATAATATTTAATGAACCGATAGGTATTAAAACTACACTTGACATGGTTTTAAAAGAAGTCGCAACATTTGGTGATTTCTGTTTTGCTGAATCTTGGTTGTTAAGTGCAGATAAAAAAGAAATAAAAAGAGCAACTAATTATGTGCCCGATCCTACAATGCGCATTATATTAACTGAAACATCTACACTAAACGCACATAAAAAAGGAGAAGGCTTGGTCGGTACTGCATGGCAAACACTGACTTTACAAATCTGGGAGGACAATAAAGGGTTGAACAATGTTATGGAGCAAGAGGTATTGCTTACTGCAGGAATAACAAAAATATATGCACTTCCTTTTTTAAATAATGCAGAAATTATTGGCGTGCTTGTTTTTGGTTTAAGCAGGTCGGAAACTTCCACTCTAAAATTTGAAAATTTATTTAGCAGTCTTAAAATTTATTTGGGCGCAGAAATTAAAAGAAAACAACTGGAACAGGAACTTAACCAGATATTTAATTTTGCACCCGATATTATTGCTATTGTAGGTACTGACGGATATTTTAAAAAAATAAATCCTGCTGCATGTGAATTATTGGAATATTCTTTAGATGAACTGAAGGCAGATCCATTTCTAACATTTGTTGACCCAGAAGATCAAAATAAAACTACAAAAGAATTTAAAGATCTTATTGCAGAAAAAGCCGGTTTATATTTTGAGAACCGATACATAACAAAATCCGGTAAAATAAAATGGTTTGCCTGGACAAGTATACTATCCAAAGAAGATGAGGTACTGTTTACGGTTGGGAAAAACATTACTGAGAAGAAAGATCTGGAAGTGGTTTTAAACAAAGCCAACAACCTTGCAAGGATTGGAAGCTGGGAGTTAGACTTACAAAAAAGTACGCTTTATTGGTCAGAGATGACAATGCTAATTCATGAAACGAATAAAGATTTTCAACCCACATTACAGAAAGCCAGAAACTCGTATAAAAAAGGTAAAAATAGGGAGATTATGAGTCTTCGGATAGCTGCGGCAATTGAAAGTGGAATAGGATGGGATGAAGAGCTTATAATAATTACCGAAACCGGAAAAGAAAAGTGGGTACGCTCTATAGGGAAGGCAGAATTCAACAACGGTATATGCTTAAAAGTATTCGGTAGCCTTCAGGATATAAATGAAAGAAAAAGGGCAGAAGAAAACATAAGAAGCAGTGAAGAAAGAAGGGAATTAATAATGAATGCAGCATTAGATGCAATTATTTGTATAGATAAGAATGAAAATGTTACTTTTTGGAATCCGCAGGCTGAATTAATATTTGGATGGAAGGAAAGTGAGGTAATGGGCAGGCTTCTGTCAGAAATAATTATTCCTGAGCAATATAAAGACAGGCATGAGAGAGGCATGGAAAATTATTTTAAAACCGGTAACAGCAATGCTTTAAATAAACTTTTTCAACTTTCTGCAATTAAAAAATCAGGAGAAGAATTCCCCATTGAATTAAGCGTTTTACCAATAGAACAGGATGGCAATGAATTTTTCTGTGCATTTATCAGAGACATAACAGAGCGGAAATTATCTGAAACAAGGTTGCTTAAGTTAAATCACAGTTTACAAACACAAACCTACCAGCTGGCGGCAATTAATAAAGAACTAGAGCAATTTGCATACGTGGCATCGCATGATTTGCAGGAGCCGTTAAGGATGATAACCAGTTTTCTTTCACAAATAGAATTGAAATATGAAAATGTGTTAGATGAAAAAGGAAAAAAGTATATATATTTTGCTGTAGATGGTGCAAAAAGAATGCGGCAAATAATACTTGATCTGTTGGAGTATTCTACCATCGGCAGAATTGATGAACTTAAAGAAAATATTGATTTAAATACAATTGTTGATGAAATAAAAATATTATATACAAGCAAAATAGAAGAGCAGCAGGCTATAATTATTACAGATCAACTTCCGGTAATATCATCATACAAATCTCCCGTGAGGCAGGTTTTTCAAAACATTATTGGCAATTCACTTAAATATTGTAAGAAAGGCAAGCCTTGCTTAATAAAGATTTCTGCTGTAGATATGGTAACGCACTGGCAGTTTTCTGTACAGGATAACGGTATAGGAATTAATAAAGAATATTTTGATAAGATATTTGTAATCTTTCAACGTTTACACACAAAAGAAACTTATTCAGGCACGGGGCTTGGGCTTGCAGTTACAAAAAAAATTATTGAAAACTTAAACGGAAAAATATGGCTGGAATCTGTAGAAAATGAAGGAACCATTTTTCATTTTACAATACTTAAAATTTAAAAAACAACTGACTATCTCTAATCATTATTTAATTAAACAAATGCTTCAACTAACAAGTACAAATGGATTTAAGGTTTTTAAGGTTTTTTAAAATTTTATTTTAAATTTTAAAATTGAACACGGTAAGAAATGGCTACTTATCTGTTCAATATTTTTATAGCTCGAACGAATGTTGAAAAACATTTTTTAATCTCCAATAACAAATACTCTATGACAGTTCCCTACCAACCGTTCCGCATTATGCCGAGAGTTACTACCAACGCATTTAAAAAAAATGATAAATTATTTAAGGCAGTTCGCTATCTTATTAAGCCAAATGTTTTAAAAGTTAATCTCCAAAATATTAAAGTCTTTAAAGAAATAATAACTTTTAGAAGCTGCGCCATAACAAATTTAAAAACTCCCTGTATTTATTTGGCCTAAATAAATTAAAAAAAAGAGTGGTTTGTTTTGAAAGTACAGCATTTTACAACGTAATAAACTTGTAAAGTGAGCAAAAAATTCAGGCCTGGTAAAAAAACCGTATTGATGAGTTTTCTTCCCCTTTATTTTATAATTCAAAAGAGCTTTATCTAATGGTCGCATCTTAAATTATATTTTATCAAAAAAAATAGCATTCAATTTATTGAAAAAGCCTAACCCTATATTGGCTTTATAATGACTGTAAAAAACTGTAATGTAATATACTGTTACAATATGGGTAACGATTTAAATGCACACTGTAAATAAATTTTGTTTTTCACTACTTAATAAACTGAAAATAATGATCACATGGATTAAATATAAGACCGCAATACAGCGTAATTGTACCAACTTAATTGAAACAGAGCAGGTGGTAATGTTTTGGCGGAATAATCTTTTTGCAAATACCCTTATTTATTTATTACCACTGTGCTTCATTGCTTTGGTACCCAGCGTAATTTTGATAATATCAACTAAATTTTATATTATAGCTGTTGTAGATTTTGTTACTGTAGCTGCGATATTTTTTGTTGCATTTATGCCTAAGCTTGGTTTAAATATCCGAAAAATAATTTTTATTTCGACGGTATATATTTTAAGTTTTATGCTACTGTTTTATTTAGGTGTAGTTGGTTCTGGAATGGTTTATCTTCTGACAGCATGTTTATTCACCATACTCATTTTTCCGCTTAGCAGAAAATGGCCTGCATGGATAAATTTTTTATTCTGTTTTATTTATGGATGCTTGATTTATTTTAATTTATTGCCCTCCAACAATCGAATAACCTGTACTCTAGGTGAATGGGTAGCCATTTCGACCAATTTAATTTTTGTGAGTTTTTTGTTTACTATTTTAATACCGGGGTTGTTTAAAAGTTTGCAAACTACCATAACAAAAGAATTGAAATTACAAATTAATTTAAAAAATGAATCAACTGCCTTAACCGATACTTTACAACAGCTCTCGCAAAAAAATGAAGAGCTGGAACAATTCTCCTACATAGCCTCACATGATCTGCAGGAACCTTTGAGGATGATATCAGGTTTTTTAAAACAAATAAAAAATAAATACAACGATAAGCTTGATGAAAAAGGAAAACAATACATTGATTTTGCTGTTGATGGCGCTCAAAGAATGCACCGTATTATTTTAGATTTACTTGAATATTCCAGAGCCGGCAAAATTAAATCTGCAAAAGAAAAAGTTGATATAAACAATCTATTTATTGAAATTAATAAACTTTTTCAAAGACAGATTAAAGAAACAGGTGCAACAATTAGCTGTACAAATTTGCCTGTTTTATTTACGCACCGGACGTTGTTAGAGCAGGTTTTTCAAAATCTTATAAGCAATGCTTTAAAATATAGTGGGCCGGGTAATAAACTTAAAATTTCAATTTCGTCAAAAGACATTGACAGCCACTGGTTGTTTGCTGTTGAAGATAATGGTATCGGTATTGACCCAGAATATTTTAAAAAGATATTTGTCATTTTTCAGCGCCTTCATAACAAAAATGAATACTCAGGCACAGGTTTAGGATTAGCCATCTCCCAAAAGATCATAGAGTATTTGGGAGGAAAAATTTGGGTAGAATCTAACTGTGGAAAAGGAAGTGTTTTTTATTTCACCGTTTTAAAAGATAAAAAAACATAATTATTATTTACAACATTTTACTAAAACATACCCCAATTTGCGCAAGTAAAATCTCTGATAAAAATTGGTTGTAACGGGGTAAATCCAATAATTAAGTATTGTGTTGTTGTAATGTTTCTAGCTGTTTATTTAAACTTTCCACAAATGAATTATCAAATTTCTCTGGCATCGGTATTGATAAAATTAATATATCATCTTATTAATATTAATTAAAACAGAAAAAATAATTTTTAAAGATTTTACATATAAAAAAATTGAGAGAGCTTACAAAGCGTAGATACTTTTACCCCAAAGTATGATATTTAAAAAAGCGATAACTAATTTATTTAGTACAGATTAGAGAGGAAACAATTTTATTTTAATTTTTTTTTACAACCCCATTTAACCATGAATTCAATACACATTCTTCTTGTAGAAGATAATGAAGGAGATATTTTTTTAATAACGGAAGCACTTGAAGAAGGGAAAATTGTGAATAAAATAAGTGTGACAAAAGATGGTAAAGAAGCGATTGATTTCTTGGAAAAAAAAGGAAAGTATAAAAATGAGGAAACGCCGGATCTTATTTTACTGGACGTAAACCTACCAAAAAAAAACGGACACGAAGTGCTGGAGTATATTAAAACCAGCGAAAATTTAAAGCAGATACCTGTTATAATGTTAACTACATCATCTTCTGATAAGGACGTTTTATTGTCATATAAAAACCATGCAAATTGCTTTATAACAAAACCATTAGATGTAAATAATTTTTTAACAATTGTTTCCAGCATAGAAAGTTTCTGGATAAACATTGTTAAACTCCCTAAAAATAAAAAACAATGATCATAGATAAAAAACGATATAATATTTTAATTATAGAAGATAATCCGGGAGATTATTTACTGGTAGAAGAATTTTTAATAGAAAATATTTACCTACCCAATATATCTCATGCTCATAATTTTAAGGAAGCAAAAAAGTATTTAATAGATCAAAAGAAATCCTTTGATGTGATTTTATTGGATCTTACATTACCTGATAAAGCCGGAGATGAGCTGGTAACAGAAATGGTTAGTTTTTTACCCCATTGCCCGATTGTAATTTTAAGTGGATATGCAGATATTGATTTTAGTATACAATCAATCTCCCGTGGAATTTCGGATTACATTTTAAAAGATGACCTTAATGCAAGCATGCTTTATAAAAGTATTATTTATGCTATAGAAAGAAAGAAATCATTTTTATTAATAGAGGAATCTGAAAAAAGATACAGTAACCTGTTTCATTTAAGTCCACAACCTATGTGGCTTTACGATTGTAAAACCTTAAGATTTATACAGGTTAATAAAGCAGCTATTGATCATTACGGTTATACTGAAGCAGATTTTTTATCAATGTTTATATCGGATATTCGGGCTGAAGAAGATGCGCCAGAAATGAATAATTTATGGAATAACAAAAAGCAAATAGAAGAATTAGCTTTTACAGGAAGTTTTAATCATTTTAAGAAGAACAGAGAAATTATTAACGTTGAAGTATACAGTACCGAGATAATGGTAAAGGATAGAAAATGCAGATCTGTAATTGCAGTGGATGTTACAGAAAGAAATTTATATGAACATAAAATTACCAAAGCAATAATTAAAACCCAGGAAGAAGAACGATATGAAATTGGCGGCGAACTGCACGATAATGTTTGCCAGATATTGGCTACAAGCATGATTAGTTTAGGAATGATGAAAAAATATATTGAACCAACTGCAGAACAATGGTATAAAAATACGAAGGAGTATATTACAATGGCTTCCAATGAAATCAGAAACTTATCTCACAGATTAGCGCCTGCTTTTTTTGATGATTCGAATTTTGAAGTTGCCATAGAAATTTTACTTAATACTTTTAATGCTGCCGAAGAATATGAAATAGCATTACATTTTGATAATAAAATAAGTGAGGAAGATTTAAGTCTTGAAATGCAATTAAATCTTTACAGAATTGTTCAGGAAAAGCTAAGAAATATTATGAAATATGCCAAGGCTACAAAAATTTCAATGGATTTTTTTATAGAAAATGATATGCTGGTTTTAAAAATACTGGATAATGGTGTTGGATTTAATATCGAAGACGCAAAATATGGTATAGGTTTATCGAATATGAAAAGAAGAACTGAATTGTTTTCAGGGAATTTTTTAATAAAATCTTCGCCGGGAAATGGTTGTGTAATGACCGTGTGTATACCAATAAATACAAAAAAATTATAAAAAAGCTGATTCAGGGACTATGATATTTAAAATACCGGGACAAATTTCAGCAGATACTTTTTTTATTTTTCCCTGGTATTCTCCATCTATTTGAAAATGCATCTTTCTCACCATTGTAACCTCAACTGATGTTGATGGAATTATTTCAATTTTTTTAGGGTCAAATATACCCGGTTTTAAAAGCATTTTAATCAATGACCCTATTGCCAGTTTTCTTACTATAATCACTTCAAATAACCCATCGCTTAGATTCCCTTCTGGATTAATAACTGCGCCTGTGCCGTATTTTCTTGCATTGGCAAGTACAACCATAAATGCATTTCTTCTCACTTCTAGATTATTTGTTTTTACAATAACTTGCATTTTTTCTTTATACCATAAGGTTTTTATAATAACCATTGCGTAGCCTAATTTTCCTCTTACCTTGCCTTCATCAAAGTGTTTTATTAAGTGGGCATTTAAACCAATATCGCTTAAATGAATACAATATTTATTTCCGTTAATGTTTATTAAGTCACATTTTCTTATATAAGCTTCACTAATTATTTTTAATGCAACTGCTGCATTTTCCGGAATTCTAAGTTCTTTTGCCATACCATTTGCAGAACCTGCAGGTAAAATACCAAGCCCAATATTGGTATTGGCAATAATATTGGCAAGCATTGTTACTGTACCATCGCCACCTACGGCTATTATATTTTTAGGGTTGTATTTTGTTATGTGGTCTTTAATTTGTGTTATTGTAAAACTTTCAGGAAGATTGTAAATTTGGAAACTTTGCTCTTTATTAATAAAAAAATCATTAATTACATTATCCCAGGTGTTAGGTTGGTTTGTTCCTGAACTGTTGTTTATAACAAATAAAAATGTTACCATTTTCTGCGATTAATTTTATTAAATAATATGACCAACGGGGCAACATACATACCAGAAAAATTATCTTTTTATCAGAAAATGCAGTTTAAATTTTTTAGATTTTTTAGGCTGCATAAAGGTGCCACCCTAAAGTTATACAATGGGTTTGCAAATCACAAATCCTGCTATATATATGGGCATGCACTCTCACTTTCTCCAATTAAAAAAAAACATTTTAGAACTTTTTTTCTTTATAATGCAATTGCACTTTTGCGGCTTTTTATGGTACGCCCAATAAAAAATGCAGTTGTTATTTTGCAATGGGGTAATAAAATATATACAGCTAAAACTGCCTCAGATGGTTTTTTTAAATTTGAATGGGAACATAATGAAGATCTTTTGCCAGGGCAATACGAAGTAGAAGCAATGCTTATTAAAAGAAACAGTACCAATATTGTAAAAGCAAAAGCAACCGGTAAAATAATTATACCATCTACAACAGATTTTTCTTTTATATCTGATATTGATGATACTTTTTTAATTTCTCATTCATCAAACCTTAGAAAAAGATTGTTTGTATTGCTTACAGAAAATGCGAAAAGCAGACAGCCCTTTGAAGGAGCAGTAAAGCATTACCGAATGCTGCATGGTATTGATGATAATGAACCTTCAAACAATGCATTCTTTTATGTATCTAGCAGTGAGTGGAACTTATATGACTATATAAAAGATTTTTTAGAAGAAAATAAATTGCCGGATGGAATTTGTTTGTTAAACCAGATTAAAACTTTTTCAAAATTATTTTCGACAGGTCAAAATAATCATTCCGGTAAATTTACACGTATTGTAAAAATTATTGAAGCTTACCCTCATCAAAAATTTATTTTGTTGGGTGATGATTCACAAAAAGATATAGATATATATAATTCGATTGTAGAACACTTTCCGCAAAATGTGTACTGTGTTTATATTAGAAGAGTAGGCACTCCGGAAAAACCTCATGTTCTTTTACAACA
Source organism: Ferruginibacter sp. (assembly GCA_043736415.1). Lineage (GTDB taxonomy): Bacteria > Bacteroidota > Bacteroidia > Chitinophagales > Chitinophagaceae > Ferruginibacter. The sequence goes on from JAYTCO010000365.1 coordinate 17,259, forward strand.
AAAAACTATAGAAAAAAAAGGAGTCTTGTTTTATTATTTTGCACACAGTGAAGAGGCAATTTTACATTCTAAAAAAATTGGGCTAATTAAATAGTTAGCAGACGAATTAAAATATTTGCACTCATATTTATTATTTTCTAGACTAAACCTTGTCTTCAAATTCCTTAGGCAGAGGTTTGCTTTTTTCAGTTTTAACTAAAAACCATTTTGCAAGAACGAGCCAAATCAGACCAAGGCAAAAAGCGGCTATCACATCGCTGGCATAGTGCAATCTTAAATATACCCTACTGTAACCCACCAGCACAATTAAAATAATACATAAAATAATAAGTAACCATTTTAAAAATTTATGTTGAACATTTTTATAAATGATATAGGCAATTATTCCATAAAAAGTTACACTGGTAAAAGTATGGCCACTTGGAAAACTGTAACCGTGCACTTTAGCTATTAATGGTACAAGCGGGCGTTCTCTTTGTAAAAAAAATTTTATTAAAAACATTGCAACAACGCTGGTTATTGAAATAGCAGCAATCTTAAAAGCTGTCTCTTTATTTCTTTTAAAAAAAAGATAGAACCCAATCAATAACAAATTTGCAGGTAACAAAAAATTTTGTGATCCAATAAAAGTAATTACCTGCATTATAGAGGTCTGCGTGTTACTTACCGTAGGTTTAATTATTGAAAAAACCTCTTCGTCGAAAGAGAAGTTTTTATCTTCAAAAATCATGTCTGCAACAATAAACAATCCCCATAGACAAATAATAAAAAGACCAATCATTAATAAAACTGATAGAGATAGTTTCTTAAAAAAAGAAAATTTAATACTTGCTGTCATATTTAAAAGAGCTTCTAAAATTTTATAAATAAAAAATTATTCAACTAATTTTATTCCCGTTTTTTCAAAAGTTATTTTTCTTTCTCTGAACAGATTACCCGTGGTCATTTTAAACGTTTTTTTGCTCATGCCGAAAAATACATAAATGTCTTCAGGATCACTTTTATCGTTATAGGGTAAGTACCCATCATTTTCCTGCAATAGTCTTAATATTTTTCCGGCTTCACCTTCAACCCTTTGATAACCCATTTTACCCGCAACAACATCTACTCTGTTATCGGGATATATTTTTTTTATGTATCCTTTAAATTTATCACCCGTACCAATAGTTCTGTAAACTTCGTTTAAATGCAAAACACCTGTATGTTGGTTATTTATAATCATTAAATAACCAATGTCTGTCCGTCTTAAAACAATCAAATCAACTTCATCTGCTTCTTCTATTGTAAGATTTTCATTGCTTAAAAACTGTTCAATTCTTTCCGTTGCAGCAGCTCGGCCAGTTTGTTCATCTCGGTAGATTTTTACGAGGTACTCCCCCATTGGACGCATACCTGTTATTTGCTGGCTTTTTGGCACAAATAAATCTTTCATTAATCCCCAATCCATAAAGGCACCCTGTTCAGTAACTGATACTGTTTTGAGCTTAACAAAATCATCTACAACACCTAAAGGTTTTTGAGTTGTTGCTATCAACCTTTCCTCTCCGTCATGGTATACAAATACTTTTAATTCATCACCTTCATTTAACCCTTCAGGTACAAATCTTTTGGGCAGTAAAATACCGTCTGCACCATCATCCAGATACACACCAAAATCTACTTTGCGTAATACTTTCAGCAAATTATAATCTCCCGTTTTAATCATATTCTTTTCTGTTAATCCGAATAAAGGTAAATAACAATTTTAAGCGCAGCTCTTATATTGTTTTTAGTTCGATAGACAAGTTATTTTATTTTTCAATCAGTAATTCGTCCCATGGCGTAGAGCCATCTTTTTCTCTTTTAAAGTTTAAATCTGTGGTACTTTGAATAATGATTTCTGCAGTTGTGTAAACAATACAACCTTTTAATAAATGACCTCCAATTGTTTTGCCAATACTGTCACTTATACTTATGTGTAGATGACTACCGTTTTTTGAAGTTGTACCTGTAAGACTAACAATCTCAAAATGTCCTTTTCCAGTACTTCCTTTTTCCTGATTGGCAAATCTTATATTATAATCGGTAAGACTTCCTGCGCAGGTTACAAGCCATCCTGCATTTATATTATTTTGTAAAATATAATTTTCAATTTTTTCTCTTACATCATCACACGGCTTTAAGCGTATTGCATGAGAGGTAATGTTGTTTAAGGTATTCATTTTTGTTGTGGTTTTACATGCATTAATAGATATAATTAAACATAGAAGTAAAATTATTTTATTCATATTTCAATGTAAATTTTTAAAGTCAATTTGAAACATACTGATGAAATAAATTACAAATTTTAATTTGAAATATTTTTATGTCGCAGAAAACATTTTTTATAAAAAAAACCTGTTCTTTTAGGAAGAACAGGAATTTTTTTATTTATGATTTGACTTTTATAAAGCTATTTGTTTTTCTAACATCATTTTACGCATGTTTAATAAACCATAACGCATTCTGCCAAGTGCTGTATTAATACTGCAGTTTGTAAGTTGTGCAATTTCTTTAAAACTTAAATCTGCATAATGGCGAAGAATTATTACTTCTCTCTGGTCTTCAGGAAGCAGATCAATTAGTTTGCGGACTTTATCAGAAGTCTGTTCAGCCATGATACGGGTATCTACACCGGCTTCTGAAAAATTAAGCACTTCAAAAATATCTCTGTCGTCGCTTGTTTTAATAGTTGGGGTGCGTTTTACTTTTCTAAAATGATCTACACAAAGGTTGTGTGCAATGCGCATAGCCCATGGTAAAAATTTTCCTTCATCGGTGTAACGACCGCCTTTTAAAGTGTCAATTACTCTAATAAATACATCTTGAAAAATATCTTCGGCAAGATATTTGTCTTTTACCAACAGGTAAATTGATGTGAAAATTTTGTCTTTGTAACGGTTTACAAGTGTGGACAGGGCATTTGAATCCCCATCAATGTACATGCGTACAATTTGTTGATCTGATAAGAGAGTTTGGTTTTGCATTTTTCTACAATTTTGAATAATGGACATTTAGGATAATGTTGCCAATAGAGGGAAAAAACTGCAGATGCTTTGTAAGGAGATTCGTGCGGTTTTTCAGACAATTGGATATTGTGCAGTAAACATAAAAACATAAATTTTAATTACAATTTATTTTTAGCATTATTTTATAAAGTTTGTTAAAAATACTATTTGGTATATTGTTTACATCGTAGTTTTACACCATATTTTAATGAAAAATACTCATTTATACAAAAAGGAATTTTTTGGCTCTTTAGTATTTGTAAATTTATCTTTATGTTATGCTTAAAACTTCGGAAACCCCTATCATATCAACAACCGCAAATATTTCATCTAATGATATTTTAATAAAGGGAGCAAGAGTTCACAACCTTAAAAATGTAACTGTAACTATTCCACGCAATAAATTAGTTGTTGTTACAGGCGTCTCAGGTTCAGGTAAATCATCCTTAACAATTGATACTTTATTTGCTGAAGGGCAACGCCGATATGCAGAAAGTTTGAGTGCATATGCAAGGCAATTTATGCAGCGTATGAACAAGCCTGATGTAGATTTTATTAAAGGACTTTGTCCTGCAATTGCTATTGAACA